>NZ_JCBANH010000037.1:0-56942 GCF_059760925.1 Achromobacter sp. 1011791174 | reverse complement strand
CTCCGCTTATTGCGGACGGCTGGCGGCGGGGGCGCAGAGATCCAGGAAGCGGCGCAGCAGCCCGCCGGCGACCGGCGTGGCGCGCACATTGGCGGCCAGGCCGGGCACGTCCAGGTTTTCCGCCATGTACTTGCGCTGGTAGCGTTCCAGGTGGGCGCGCACGAAGTCCGGGCCGAATTCGGGGTGGAACTGGGTCGAGAACACGTTCGGGCCGACGCGGAACATCTGGTGCGGATCCTGGTCGGACCGGGCCAGCACGGCCGCGCCCGGCGGCGGTTGCAGCACGGTCTGCGCATGTAGCATCTGGGCCGGGAAGCTGGCGGGCAGGCCGTCCAGCAGCTGGTCGCCGGCCGCCGGCGGCAGCAGCTCCACGGTCTGGGTGCCCAGCTCGCTGCCGGTGGGGTTGTAGCCGACCTTGCCGCCCAGCGCATGGGCCAGCAGCTGGTGGCCGTAACAGACGCCGAACATGGGCAGTCCGGCGGCGGCGGCCTCGCGCAGCCAGGCGGCGGTGTCCTCGCTCCAGGGCTCGCGGTCGGTGACCATGGCGGGCGAGCCGGTGATCAGGGCGGCCCGATAGTATTGCGGTGCGCGGGGGCGCGCGCCTTCATGCACCGGCACCACCTCGACCTCGCCGGCCTCCAGGCCCGCCGCCACGGCGATCTGCTCGGCATAGCTGCCGAACCGTTCTTTCAGGGAGGGTTCCGGATCTCCGGTGTGCAGGATCAGGACGGGTAGGGCGGGGGGCGTTGCGGTCATAAGTCCATATATTGAATACACGCTGCCCGTGCGGAACAGCGTCTGCCATAGCCGCATCATAATCCAGCGCCAGACTGGGCACGGGCGGCGACGTGCACGCTCCGTCCCGGAAATACGTACAATCCGCTGGATATTGACATTCTTTCCTGAGGCGGACCGGACAATATGTGGATATGGCTGGGATTGGCCGCGCTGGCGCTGATTGGCGAACTGGCGACGGGAACGTTCTATTTGCTGCTGGTGGCCCTGGGCCTGGCTGGCGGCGGCGTGGCGGCCTGGCTGAACGCCGGCCTGGAATGGCAGTTGCTCGCCTGCGGCGTCGTGGTGCTGCTGGGGCTGGTGATCTTGCGCAAGACCCGCGTGCTGAAAAAGCGCGAGGTCGACGCGGCCAGCAATGCCGACGTCAACCTGGACATCGGGCAGATCGTGTCGGTGGAAGCCTGGTCCGACAACCGCACGGCCCGCGTCTGGTATCGCGGCGCTCACTGGCAGGCTGAACTGGCCGAGGGGCACGCGCCCCATGGCGGCGAGCATGTCATCACCGAATTGCGCGGCACGCGCCTGGTGCTCACGCCCAGGAACGCATCCGGCGGCGCGCGCTAGTCCCGGTCCGGCGGGGCCGGCCAGGGGCGCCTTGCGCGAGCGGAGCGTCCGGGCAACCAACCAAGAAGAGGGATACACACCATGATCGAAACTTCCACCATCGTCCTCGTCGTCATCGTGGCGCTGGCGATCCTGATCGTCATCAAGGCGATCGCCATCGTGCCGCAGCAGCACGCCTGGGTCGTCGAACGCCTTGGCAAGTTCGATCGCGTGCTGTCACCCGGCGCCGCCTTCGTCATCCCGTTCATCGAGCGCGTGGCCTACAAGCACTCGCTCAAGGAAATCCCGCTGGACGTGCCCAGCCAGGTCTGCATCACGCGCGACAACACCCAGCTGCAGGTCGACGGCGTGCTGTACTTCCAGGTCACGGACCCGATGCGCGCGTCCTACGGCGCGTCGAACTACATCCTGGCGATCACGCAGCTGGCGCAGACCACGCTGCGCTCGGTCATCGGCAAGATGGAACTGGACCGCACCTTCGAAGAGCGCGACGCCATCAACAGCACCATCGTGTCCTCGCTGGACGAGGCCGCGCTGAACTGGGGCGTGAAGGTGCTGCGCTACGAGATCAAGGACCTGACGCCGCCCAATGAAATCCTGCGCTCGATGCAGGCGCAGATCACGGCCGAGCGCGAGAAGCGCGCGCTGATCGCCGCGTCCGAAGGCCGTCGCCAGGAACAGATCAACATCGCGACCGGCGAGCGCGAGGCCGCCATTGCCCGCTCCGAGGGCGAGAAGCAGGCCCAGATCAACCAGGCCCAGGGCGAGGCCGCCGCCGTGCTGGCGATCGCCGAAGCCACCGCCAAGGCGGTGACGCAGGTGGCCGAGGCGGTGCGCCAGCCCGGCGGCATGGAAGCCGTCAACCTGAAGGTGGCCGAGCGCTATGTCGAGGCCTTCGGCAACGTGGCCAAGCAGGGCAACACGCTGATCCTGCCGGCCAACCTGGCCGACGTGGGCGGCATGATCGCCTCGGCCATGACCATCGTCAAGGGCACCAAGACCGGCTGAAGACCCGCCCGCGGGCGCTTGCAAGATGATCGCTCCCGTCCATTTGCTATCGATCGCGGCGCTGGCGGGCTTGCTGTCCTTGTGCGTGCTGGGATCGCTGGCGCGCAGCGGCATGGCCGGCATCGGCGAGAGCATCCGGGCCAACCTGCTGACGCTGGCGGCTTTCGGCGGATATGCGTTGCAGGTTACGGCCGCGCCCTTGTGGTTGTCCGTGCTGCTGCCCAATGCGCTGGTCGCATTGGCGCTGTGCTGCTATTTCACGGGCGTGCGGCGCATGATGGGGCGCACGGTGCCGCGGCGCCTGATGGCGCTGTCGGCGATCGCGGCCTTGCTGGCGGTCGCGGCGTACACCTATGTCGAGCCGCGCGTGGCGCTGCGCATCTCCGCCATGTCGCTGCTGCAGGCGGGTTTCATGCTGGCCACGGCCGCGACGGTGCGCGGCGGCATGCCGCAAAATCGTTCGCGCTACGCCTATTGGTTCGTCTGGACGGTGGCCGCCGCGTCGGCCGCCGTTTGCGGGCTGCGCGCGGTGCTGTACATGACGGGCGTGGCGCATACCTGGGCGCTGCTTGAAGCCACCACCTGGAATGTCGTCTTCCTGACGCTGGGGCTGTTGACGCTGCCCTGCCTGATGCTGGGCACCATCATGATCATCCACGACCGCATGCTGGCCGAGCGCGAACAGGAAGCGAACACGGACTTCCTGACCGGTCTCCTGTCGCGCAAGGCCTGGTGGCTGCAGGCCGAGCGCTACTGCGCCCAGGCCCTGCGCACGCGTCGGCCGCTGACCCTGCTGCTGTTGGACATCGATCATTTCAAGCGCATCAACGACCTGCACGGCCATGCCGTGGGCGACGCCGTGCTGCGGCACTTCGGCCTGCTGGCGATCGCCACGCTGCGTTCCAGCGACCATGCCGGCCGCGTCGGGGGCGAGGAGTTCGCGGTGATGTTTCCCGACTCGCGCGGCGAGGCTGTGATGGAGGTGGCGGGGCGCTTGCTGGAATCGGTGCGGCGCACGCCTTGCGGCCATGGCGGCGGTGCGATCTCGTACACGTTCAGCGCGGGCGTGGCCGAGTGGATCCCGGGCGAGAACCTGCAATCGCTGTTCGAGCGCGCCGACCGCAAGCTGTACGCGTCGAAGGCCGCCGGGCGCAACCGCATCAGCGGGCCGGGCGTCGAAGCCGAGCCGGCCGAGCGCGCGGCGATAACGGCCTGAGCGGGACCGGGCCTGGGGCCGGCAAGCGCTGCTAGTGTGCTGTCCCGCAGATACGCCCGCACGAAATCCACCCCTAGCCGCCATGGCGTCGTTGCAAATCCTCGCGATACCTACGGGTATCACTGCGGTTTGCGCCTAGCCCTGACGTCTATGGATGAATTTCGTCATGCGGACGTACCTACGGGACAGCACACTAGTTGTCCTTGCGGCGCGTGTCGTGCTTCATCAAGCGCTCTTTCTCGCGCTGCCAATCCTTCTCGCGCGAGGTGTCGCGCTTGTCGTAGAGCTTCTTGCCGCGGCCGAGCGCGAAATCCAGCTTGATGCGGCCGTTCTTGTAGTGCAGGTTCAGCGGCACCAGCGTGTAGCCGCGCTGCTCGACCTTGCCGATCAGCTTGCTGATTTCCTCGGCCTTGAGCAGCAGCTTGCGCGTGCGCATGGCATCGGGATGGATGTGGGTCGAGGCCGTGGGCAGGGGGCTGACGTGCATCCCCAGCAGGAACAGCTCGCCGTCGCGCACGATGACATAGCTTTCCTTGAGCTGCACGCGACCGTCACGGATCGCCTTGACTTCCCAGCCCTGCAGGACCAGGCCGGCCTCGTAGCGGTCCTCGATGAAATAGTCGTGCGTGGCCTTGCGGTTGTCGATAATGCTCATAAAGCCTGTTCTGTTCTTCCCCCTGGCAAGCAGGAGTGGGTCTTTGCTCTGGGATTTTTCACCGGGGTTCGCGCCAGCGGGGCTGCAACGGCGTTTGCGTCGACGTCCGCACCGGAGTTTGCGTCAGTGCCCGCGCCACAATTTCGTCCCGGGTTGGGATCGACGAGCGGGACCGGTAAAATCTTGTCATTCTAGCCATTTGCGATAGTCGATGCACAAAGTACAACGATCCGTCCTGGTGCCCTACAGCGCCGCCCAGATGTTCGATCTGGTCGCGGACGTGGAAAAGTACCCGGAATTCATGCCCTGGTGTGGCGGCGCCGAGGTCCAGACCCGCGACGAGCATGGCATGCAGGCCTCCATCCTGATCAGCTTCGCGGGCATGAAGCAGCGCTTCACCACGCGCAACACGCACGTCTATCCCGACCGCATCGACCTGCGGTTGGTGGACGGCCCGTTCTCCAGCCTGGTCGGCCACTGGGAATTCCAGCCGCTGGCGGAAGACGCCTGCAAGGTGCTGTTCACCATGGAATACGCGTTCTCGAACCGGGCGCTGGAAATGGTGGTGGGGCCGGTATTCAACCGCATCGCCACCAGCTTCATCGATTCCTTCACCAAGCGCGCGCAGGCCAAGTATGGCGAATGAGGACATAGGCGTCAGCGTCTGTCACGCATTGCCGGACCAGGTCTGGACGCGGGTGCTGCGCCTGCCGGCCGGCGCGACGGCGGCCGAGGCCATTGCGGCCAGCGGGTTCGCCGCCGATTTTCCCCGCAACGACCCCTGGCAGGCCGGCGTGGGCGTGTTCGGGCGCGCGGTCAGGCCGGATACGGCCCTGAACGACGGCGACCGCCTGGAAATCTACCGTGGCCTGACCTTCGACCCGAAGGAATCGCGCCGCCGCCGGGCCGAGCACCGGCGCGCGCTGACGGCCAGGAACGGACGCGAACGGCCCGCAGGGCTGCTCTAGCGCCTGGGCGCCGCCCGGCGCCTCTGGCGACATTGTCGCTGCCGAGACAAATCCCGCCCGCGCTTCGGGCGTAACATGAACCCCGGTTGGGCGCCTCGCAGCGCCGTCAGGCGTGTTTGCCCTTACGTTTACGTCAACGTCATGTCAAAATCGGCGGGCTGACGTTCACGAGACGGCAGCGATGCCGACAGACAATACTCATACCACCGGGAGACTAGGCTGTGGACTTGGAACTGACCGACGAGCAGCGCGCGTTCGCGCAGGCGGCGCGTGACTACGCGCAAGGCGAGCTGGCGCCCCACGCGGCGCACTGGGACGCCGAGGGCATATTCCCGCGCGAAGCGTTCGCGCGGGCGGGCGAGATGGGCTTTTGCGGCATCTACGCCAGTGAAGAGATCGGCGGCCTGGGCCTGCCGCGCCTGGACGCCACGCTGGTGTTCGAGGAAATGGCGGCGGTGGATCCGTCGACCACGGCCTTCCTGACCATTCACAACATGGCCACCTGGATGGTGGGCCATTGGGGCCAGCCCGCGCTGCGCGAGGAATGGGGCCCGCAACTGGCCAGCGGCGAGAAGCTGGCTTCGTACTGCCTGACCGAACCGGGCGCCGGCTCCGACGCGGCCTCGCTGTCGACCCGCGCGCAGCGCCAGGGTGGCGACTACATCGTCAACGGCGCCAAGGCCTTCATCTCGGGCGGCGGCGATACCAATCTGTTGATCGTGATGGCGCGCACCGGCGGCGAGGGCGCGGCCGGCATCAGCGCCTTTGCCATTCCCGCCGACAGCGCCGGCATCAGCTATGGCCGCAAGGAAGAAAAGATGGGCTGGAACAGCCAGTCCACCCGGCCCATCGTGTTCGAGAACGTGCGCGTGCCGGCCGCCAATCTGCTGGGCAACGAGGGCGACGGCTTCAAGATCGCCATGAAGGGCCTGGACGGCGGTCGCATCAACATCGGCACCTGCTCGGTCGGCGCGGCCCAGGGCGCGCTGGACGCGGCCCGGCGCTACATGGACGAGCGCCGCCAGTTCAACCGCCGCCTGGCGGAATTCCAGGCGCTGCAATTCAAGCTGGCCGACATGGCCACCCATCTCGTGGCCGCGCGCCAGATGGTGCGCCTGGCGGCGTGCAAGCTGGACGGTGGCGCGCCCGACGCGGCCACCTACTGCGCCATGGCCAAGCGCTTCGCGACCGACATGGGCTTCCAGATCTGCCTGGATGCGCAACAGATACACGGCGGCTACGGCTACCTGCGGGACTATCCCTTGGAGCGTCTGGTGCGCGATACTCGCGTACATCAGATTCTGGAGGGGACGAATGAGATCATGCGCGTGATCATCGCCCGCCAGTTGTTGGAAAAAGGAGCCGACATACGATGACTGCACCGGTGCTGTTTGAAGAAAGGGCCGCTGCCAATGGCATGCGTTTCGGGATCGCGACGTTGAATTCGCCGCAGACCCTGAACGGCCTGTCGCTGGAAATGGTGGAACTGCTGGCCGCGCGCCTGGATGCCTGGGCGCGCGATCCCGGCGTGGCCCTGGTGGTGCTGCAAGGCGCGGGCGAGAAGGCGTTCTGCGCCGGCGGCGACCTGCACGGGCTGTACCGCAGCATGACCGAGAACGCCGGCAAGGGGCCCTGGGCCAACGCCTATGCGCGGCGCTTCTTCGAGCTGGAATACCGGCTGGACTACCGCATCCACACCTATCCCAAGCCCGTGCTGTGCTGGGGTCATGGCATCGTCATGGGCGGCGGCATCGGGCTCATGATGGGCGCCAGCCACCGCGTGGTGAGCGAGGCCTCGCGCCTGGCCATGCCCGAGGTGAGCATCGGCCTGTTCCCGGACGTCGGCGGCAGCTGGCTGCTCAACCGCATGCCCGGCCGCATCGGCATGTTCCTGGCGCTGACCGGCGCGCAGCTGAACACGGCGGACGCCTTCTTCGCCGGCCTGGCCGATTTCCGCCTGGACCATGCCGACTGGCCCAAGCTGCTGGAATCGCTGCAAGACCAGCCCTGGGCCGGGCAGGCGCAGGCCGCGCCGGACAGCGATGCGATCCCCCCGCGTTCCATCAATGACGGCCTGCTGCGGCGCGCGTTGACGGCGCTGGAGCCGCAGACGCCGTTGGACCCCGGCCATCTGCGCCAGCATTCCTTCCTGATCAACAATCTGTGCAGCGGCAACCGCCTCGACGAGATCTACGAGGAACTGGCGGCGCTGAAGGACCACGACGATCCCTGGCTGGCGCGCGCCGCGTCCACCATGCTGGCCGGCTCGCCCGGTTCTGTCCGCCTGTCGTTCGCGCTGCAGCAGCGCATGCGGCTGCGCTCGCTCGACGACGTGTTCCGCGCCGAGTACATCGCCGCGCTGGCTTGTGCCGCGCATGGCGATTTCGCCGAGGGCATCCGCGCGCTGCTGATCGACAAGGACAAGCGGCCGCGCTGGAACCCGGCGGTGCTGGACGTGGCCACGGACGCCTGGGTGCAGAAGTTCTTCGACGAACCCTGGCCCGAGGGCCAGCCGCATCCGCTGGACGACCTGGGCAAGGAAGGGCGCTAGGGCCGGCGAGCGGCCGCGTCCCCGGGACGCGGCCAGGCCGGCGGCAAGGCACGAGGCATTGAACGATTTCCCCCTACAAGCATCAGCAATAGCAATAGCAAAAGCAACAGGAGACAGGACATCATGAGCAGCATCGCGTTTATCGGCCTGGGCAATATGGGCGCGCCCATGGCGCTGAATCTGGTCAAGGCCGGCCACAGCCTGACGGTCTACGATCTGGCGCCCGCCGCCGTCAAGACGCTGACCGACGCCGTGCAGGGCGCCGACGTCGTCATCTCGATGCTGCCCGCCAGCAAGCACGTGGAAGGGCTGTACCTGGGCGAGGACCTGCTGGGCAAGATTCCGGCCAGCGCGCTGGTCATCGAGTGCAGCACCATCGCGCCGGATTCGGCCCGCAAGGTGGCGCAGGCCGCCGAGGCGCGCGGCATCGCCATGATCGACGCGCCCGTGTCGGGCGGCACCGGCGGCGCGGCCGCCGGCACGCTGACCTTCATCGTCGGCGGCCTGCCCGCCGCGCTGGAGCGCGCCCGTCCGGTGCTGGAAAAAATGGGCAAGAACATCTTCCACGCCGGCGCGGCGGGCGCGGGCCAGGTCGCCAAGATCTGCAACAACATGCTGCTCGGCATCCTGATGGCCGGCACCTCCGAGGCGCTGGCGCTGGGCGTGGCCAATGGCCTGGACCCCAAGGTGCTGTCGGACATCATCGCCAAGAGCTCGGGCCGCAACTGGGCCACCGAACTCTACAACCCCTGGCCCGGCGTGATGGAACACGCGCCCGCGTCCAAGGGCTACGCCGGCGGCTTCGGCGTGGACCTGATGCTCAAGGACCTGGGCCTGGCGGCCGAGGCCGCGCTGGCGGCGCGCGCCTCGATCCCGCTGGGCGAGCTGGCGCGCAACCTGTATTCGCTGCACAGCGCCGGCGGCTCGGGCAAGCTGGATTTTTCCAGCATCGTCAATCTGCTCAAGCGCGAGGACTGAGGTGAGCGCCGGCATGCATCTGGCGGACCCGCT
Source organism: Achromobacter sp. 1011791174 (assembly GCF_059760925.1). Lineage (NCBI taxonomy): Bacteria > Pseudomonadati > Pseudomonadota > Betaproteobacteria > Burkholderiales > Alcaligenaceae > Achromobacter > Achromobacter sp. 1011791174. The sequence continues at coordinate 48,174 of NZ_JCBANH010000037.1, read as the reverse complement.
TGAGCGGGCCCGCGCCAGCTTCGAGCAGCAGGGCATCATGCGCCTGCTGGGCGCCGAGCTAGGCTTGGTCGAGCCGGGCAGGGTGGAGATCACGCTGCCGTATCGCGCCGACCTGTGCCAGCAGAACGGCTATCTGCATGCGGGCATTTCCACCACCATCGCCGACACGGCCGGCGGCTATGCCGCCTTCAGCCTGTTCGAGCCGGGCCAGGATGTGCTGACTTCCGAGTTCAAGATGAACTTCCTGGCCCCGGCCAGGGGCGAGCGCTACACGGCCACAGGCCGCGTGGTCAAGCCGGGCCGGCGCCTGTCGATCTGCCAGGTCGAAGTCCATGCGCACGCGCAAGGCCAGGCCACGCTCTGCGTGATAGGCTTGCTGACCGCTGTGAGAGTAGAGCGGTAGACCCGCTTCGGTGTGTCGGCAGCGCTTCCCTGGAAAGGGGGCGCTGCGGGCCGCCGTCAGGCGCGCCTCTGGCGCGCCATGGGTCTTGTCACGGATCTATGAGCAAACCATGCCTGCAAAAGAGCATCACCGGATTTTCCGCAGCAACTGGCTGCGCGCGGCGGTATTGGGCGCGAACGACGGCATCGTGTCCACCGCCAGCCTGATCACCGGGGTGGCGGCGGCGCAGGCCGCGCATGGCGCCATCCTGACCTCGGGGCTGGCCGGCCTGGTGGCGGGTGCCCTGTCGATGGCTGCCGGTGAATACGTGTCAGTGCGTTCGCAGGCCGATACCGAGGCGGCCGACCTGCGGCTTGAACAGCGCTCGCTCAAGCGCAATTCCGGCGAGGAACTGGCCGAACTGACCGAGATCTATGTGCAGCGCGGGCTGTCGCCGGACCTGGCGGCGCAGGTCGCCAGCCAGCTGACGCATCATGACGCGCTGGACGCGCATGCGCGCGATGAGCTGGGCATCCTGCTGCACAACCGCGCCCGTCCGGTGCAGGCGGCCGTGGCGTCGGCGGCCTGTTTCGCGGGCGGCGCGGCCTTGCCCCTGGCGGTGGCGGCGCTTACGCCGACCGGACCGTTGATCTGGACCGTGACGGGCGCGTCCATCGCCTGTCTGGCCGCGCTGGGGGCGCTGGCCGCTGGCGCCGGCGGCGCGCCGAAGGGGCCGGCCGCCTTGCGCGTCACGATCCTGGGCGCGCTGGCCATGGCGGTCACGGCCGGCGTGGGCGCCTTGTTCGGCGTGGCCGTGTAGCGTTTTCCACGGATCGGGACGCAGGCGCGCGCCAGCAGGCACGCCTGCGCGACGCGCGTCCGGCAAACGCCCGCTTGGAACGCGTGTTTACTCAGGCTGGATGGAGTAGGGCAGCGGCGCGACCGCGATGCGCGGGCCGTCGGCCGCGCCCAGGCGCAGGTCGCCGGGCAGCGCGGCCAGCGCGATCTCGAACAAGGCGCTGACCGAGCCGGCATGGCGCGCCGCGTCGATCACGCGGCCCACGGGTTCGTCCGGCTGCGCGGCGTCATACACATCGACGTTCGCCAGCGCGCCTTCCTGGGCGCCCGCCTCGACGCGGCCGTAGGCCATGCGGCGCTTGACCGTGCCGCGGTAGTGGCTGCGCGCCACCACTTCCTGGCCGGGATAGCAGCCCTTGGTGAAGCTCACGCCCTGGATCAGTTCCAGGTTGACGGTCTGCGGAATGAACAGATCCTGGGTGGCGGCGCCGATCCAGGGGATGCCGGCGGCCAGGTCGGCCGCGCTCCAGGCGTCGGCGTCCGTCCGCGTCAGCGCGCCGGCCAGGGCGGAGGCGCCGGCCAGCTGCGCGTCCGAGGCGATCCACCACCAGCGCCGTTCGCCGGCCGCCGAGGGCGCGGCGATCCAGGTGCCCGACGGCAGCTCGGCGCGTTCCCAGGTCTGGCGCGGCAGCGGGCCGGCGGCGGCTTCGAGCGCGGCCAGCTGGGCGTCGTTGGCGGCGCGCACGCCGCAGGCGTGCAGCGCGGTCGCGGCCAGCTTGGCCTTGGCGCGCAGCACGAACATGGACAGGCGCTTGAGCAAGGCTTGCGACAGATCCTGGCGCAGCAGCGCGTACAGCTGCGGCGCCTCATCGCCGGCGCCCGGGGCGGCGCGCCACATCAGCAGCGTGGCCAGCAGCCGGCCCTTGGCGGTGCAGTAGCCGGCCAGGCGGGCGGCGTCGGCCGGTAGGCCGGTGACGTCCTGGGTCAGCTGGCCGTGCAGGAAAGTCAGCGCATCGGCGCCCGAGGCGGAAATGACCAGGAAATCGTCCAGCGGGGCGCAGGCGGCGCAACCTTCGGCGTTGGACGGAATCGAAGCTAGGAAATCGTGCATGGCGGCGTGTCTTGTGGCGGCCCGCGCAGGATGGGGCCGCATCGCATCTTCAAAGATCCGATGATAGCCGTCTTCGGTGCGGTTCTAGGCCAATTCCTCGCGCCGTCCAGGGGCGTGTCGCCTGCGTGGCGTACCATTCTGTCCCGATTTCCAGCGTCGGACCCGCGCGCGATCCATTAAACTTCCGGAACTTATGAAGAAGCGACTCCGTTCTTATTTCCTGTGGTCCCTGCTGCTCCTGGTGCTGGCCGCCGCGGCGGCCGTTGGCGGCGCCTGGCATTGGATGCATCGGCCCATGCAGCTCAAGGCCGACAGGATCGATTTCGTGGTGGATCCGGGCAGCAGCCCGCGCACGGTCGCACGCGCGCTGAACGCGGCCGGCGTGCCGGTCTGGGAGCCGGGTTTCGTCTGGATGGCGCGCCTGTCCGAGCAGGACAAGCTGATCAAGGCGGGCGGCTACCAGGCCATCAACGGCGATTCGCCGTGGCAGCTGCTGGAACGCATGGCGCGCGGCGATATGACCCAGCGCCAGATCACCTTCCTGGAAGGCTGGACCTTCCGCCAGATCCGTCAGGCGCTGCGCGAGCATCCGGACGTCAAGCAGACCCTGGGCGACATCAGCGACGAGGAACTGATGGCGCGGCTCGGCTCGGACATCAAGCATCCCGAAGGCCTGTTCTTCCCCGATACCTATATCTTCACGCCCGGCAGCACCGACTACGACCTGCTGCGCCGCGCCTACCAGGAAGGCCAGCGCATCCTGGACGACACCTGGGCCAAGCGCCAGGCCGACCTGCCCATGGCCACGCCCTACGAGGCGCTGGTGATGGCGTCCATCATCGAAAAGGAAACCGGCCACGGACCCGACCGCCGGCGCGTCTCGGGCGTGTTCGCCAACCGCCTGAAGATCGGCATGCTGCTGCAGACCGATCCCACCGTGATCTACGGCATGGGCGACGCCTACCAGGGCCGCATCCGCAAGCGCGACCTGCAGACCGACACGCCCTGGAACACCTATACCCGGCCCGGCCTGCCGCCCACGCCGATCGCGGCGGCCGGCCGCGCGGCGCTGCTGGCCGCGGTGCAGCCGGAACAGCACAAGTACCTGTTCTTCGTGTCCAAGGGCAACGGCACCAGCGAATTCTCGGTCAACCTGAACGAGCACAACCGCAACGTGTCGCGCTACATCCTGGGCCAGGGGCAGCAGGCGCAGCCCTCGCGGCCGGCGCAGCCCGCGCGGCCCGCCCAGCCGACGGAGCCGGCGCAGCCGCAGTCGCCGCAACAGGCGGCGCAGCCGCAATCAGCGCCACAGTCGCCGGCCCAACAGCCGGCGCAACCGGAACAACAAGGACAAGACGAATGACCTCGCGCGGACGTTTCATCACGCTGGAAGGCGTCGACGGGGCAGGCAAGAGCACCCACACCGGCTGGATCGCCGATTTCCTGCGCGGGCAGGGCCTGGAAGTGGTTGCCACGCGTGAGCCCGGCGGCACGCCGCTGGGCGAGAAGCTGCGCGCCCTGGTGCTGAACGACCCGATGGGCCTGGATACCGAGACGTTGCTGATGTTCGCCGCGCGCTGCGAACACGCGCGCCAGGTGATCGAGCCGGCGCTGGCGCGCGGCGCCTGGGTGGTCTGCGACCGCTATACCGACGCCAGCTATGCCTACCAGGGCGGCGGTCGCGGCCTGGGCGCCGAGCGCGTGGCCGCGCTGGAAGCCTGGATGCAGGCGGGCCAGCCCGACCGCACCTGGCTGTTCGACGTGCCGCTGGAAGTGGCGCGTCAGCGCCTGGCCGACGCGCGCGAACCAGACCGTTTCGAGCGCGAGGGCGCGGCCTTCTTCGAGCGCACCCGCGCGGCCTACCATGATCGCGCCAAGGCGGATCCGGACCGTATGCGCGTGATCGATTCCACCCGTTCCATCCCCGAGATCCGGGCCGAGCTGGAAGCCGGCCTGCTGGCCTTGATCGAAGGACGCGCATGATGCGCCTCGTCCATCCGCAGGTGCCCGCATGAGAACTGGCATCGGTTCCGTGAACAGGAGGCCAGCCCAGTGAGCGCGCCGCAATTCCTGCCCTGGCAGCTCGAGACCGCCCGCAACTGGCTGGGCAACCGCGAGCGCTTCGCCCACGCGTGGCTGGTGCACGGCCTGGCCGGCATCGGCAAGCTGGACTTCGCCGTGGCCGCCGCCGCCAGCCTGCTTTGCGAGACGCCACAAGACGGCCTGGCCTGCGGCCATTGCGCGGCCTGCGCCTGGTTCGCCAGTGGCAACCATCCCGACCTGCGACGCATCCGTCCCGAAGCCATCGCGGTGGAAGAGGGCGCCGAGGCCGCCGAACAGGCCGAGGACGCCGAGCCCGTGGCCGGCAGCGCATCCAAGCGCGCGCCGTCCAAGGAAATCCGCATCGACCAGATCCGCGCGTTGGAATCCTGGTTCAACACCGCCACCCACCGGGGCGGCTGGCGCGTGGCGCTGCTGTATCCGGCCCATGCGCTGAACGTGGTCTCGGCCAACGCGCTGCTCAAGGTGCTGGAAGAGCCGCCGCCCCACACGGTGTTCCTGCTGGTGGCGGATGCGCCCGACCGGCTGCTGCCGACCCTGGTGTCGCGCTGCCGCCGCCTGCCCCTGCCGGCGCCCGATGCCGACACCGCGCTGCAATGGCTGCGCGAGCAGAACGTCGAACCCGCCCGCGAATGGCTGGCGGCCGGCGGCGGCGCGCCGCTGGCGGCCCTGCGCTTGGCGCAGAGCGGCGAGGCCGCCTGTCCCCCATGGCTGGGCCAGTTGGTCGCGCCGCTGGCGCAGGGCCAGTCGCCCGATGTGGGCACGCTGGCCGAGGCGCTGGAAAAGGTGCCGGCGACCGACTGGATCGACGCGCTGCAACGCTTCTATACCGACCTGATGCTGGCCGCCGCCGGCGCGCCGGTGCGCTACTTCCCCGCGCTGGGCGCGGGCGTGGGGCAAGTGGCCGCGCGCGCCCGGCCGGCCCGCGTGGCCGAAGCCGCGCGCTGGCTGACGCGCCAGCGCGCGCTGGCCACGCACCCCTTGAATGCCAAGCTTTTCGCCCACTCCGCGCTGCAGCGCGTGGTGCTATCCTGCCTGGCGTAGTCCCGCGCCGCCCGTCGCCCGCGGCCCGCACGAGCGCGGCGCCGGCCAGGGCCAGGGGCGGCGCCCGCAACCCGGATTTCCATGTACGTCGATTCCCACTGCCATCTGAATTTCCCCGAACTGGCCGCCGACCTGCCCGCCATCCTGGAGCGCATGGCCGCCAACCAGGTGACGCACGCGCTGGTGGTCAGCGTCAACATGCCCGAATGGCCCGGCTTGATGGCGCTGGTCGAGCCGCACGCCCATCTGTGGGCGTCGGTGGGCGTGCATCCGGACTACGAAGACACGCCGGACCCTTCGGTGGAAGAACTGGTGCGCCTGTCGGCCCATCCCCGCGTGGTCGCCATCGGCGAGACCGGGCTGGACTACTACCGGCTGTCCGAGCCGTTGGACTGGCAGCGCGAGCGCTTCCGCCGTCATATCCGCGCGGCGCGCGAGACCGGCCTGCCGCTGATCGTGCACACGCGCGCCTCGGCCGAGGACACGGTGCGCGTGCTGCGCGAGGAAAACGCTGGTGAAGTCGGCGGCGTGATGCACTGTTTCACCGAGAACTGGGAGGTCGCGCAGGCGGCGCTGGAGCAGAATTTTTATATCTCGCTGTCCGGCATCGTCACCTTCAAGAATGCCCAGATCGTGCACGAGGTCGCTGCCAAGGTGCCGCTGGACCGGCTGCTGATCGAAACGGATTCGCCGTACCTGGCGCCGGTGCCTTACCGTGGCAAGCTGAACGACCCGTCCAAAGTGATCCATGTGGCCGAGAAGATCGCCGATCTGCGCGGCATCACCGTGGCCGAGGTGGCGCGCGCGTCAACCGATAATTTCTTTAATCTTTTCAATAAGATAAAGAAATAAATTAAGAAAATAGTTCAAGTTGAATCGCGAGGTTCCCATGCAGATCGCCCGCTGTCCGTCGCCCGTCCGAGGCTCGTTCCCGTCCGCCCGCAAGGCGCTGGCAGCCATGGCGATGGCGCTGGCGGCCCACGCGGCGCAGGCCGCCAATCCGAACGACTGGTGGGTCTACCTGGCCAACGACTACGCCGACGACATCAAGGACGTGCTGGCGCAAGGCGCCGATCCCAATGTCCGCTTCCAGAATGGCCAGCCGGCGCTGATGCGCGCGGTGGTGGCCGGCGCCTGGAACGTGTTCGACGCCATCGCCGCCGACCGCCGCACGGACGTGAACGCCGAGAATCCGGCCGGCGAGACCCCGCTGATGTACCTGGCGATCGCGGGCCAGACCGAGCGGGCGCGCGCGCTCATCGCGCGCGGCGCCCAGGTCAACCGCCTGGGCTGGACGCCGCTGCACTATGCCGCGTCCAAGGGCCAGCTGGCGATGGCGCAACTGCTGCTGCAGCACAAGGCCATGGTCAACGCGCCCGGGCCTTCGGGCGAGACGCCGCTGATGATGGCCGCGCTATCGGGCAGCAAGCCCATGGTCGAGCTGCTGCTCAAGGCCGGCGCCGACGTCACCACGCGCGATACCAAGGGGCAGAACGCGGCCGACTGGGCCACCACCGGCAAGTCGACCAAGCTGGCCGCCGAGCTGCGCGAGCTGATCGCGCGCCAGGATCGGGACAAGCAGGCGCGGCGCGCGGCCGCGCCGGCGGAGATCGAACCGGAGGGCGAGGCGCAGCAGGGCATGGCGCCCGGCCAAGGCGCGCAGACCGCGCAGCCGGTTCCCGCGACGGATGCGCCGCCGGCGCTGGCGCCGGCCGGGCAGGCGCAGCAGCCGGTCGCGCCCGGTGGCGCGGGCGCACCGGCGGTGCGTGGCGTATCCGGCGTCCAGTTGAACAGCTACGAGTAAAGGGCGCGTCCCGGCCCTGGCGCCGGGCGTGCCGGCGCCAGGCCGTCAGATGACGTAGTTCTTGTAGCGCTCGATATAGTCGCGCGCGCTGGCGTTCAGCTCGCGCACGCAACGCTCGGCCTCGTCGGCGTCGCCGCGCACCATCGCGTCCAGCAGGGCGCGGTATTGCTTGATTCCCATTTCCGAACGGCCGGGCAGCAGGGCCACGCGCCGCATCGACACGCGGGTGCGGTCATAGATGCGCTCGATCATGTCGCTCAGGATGGGATTGCGCGCCAGTTCCTTGATGTGATTGCGGAACTGCTCAATCGTGGCCACATGCGCCTCGATGTCGCCGTTCTTCAGGCTCTGTTCGAACGGCTCGCCCAGCAGGGCCTGCATGGCTTCCCAATCGGCGGGCTCGGCATTGGCGATGGCCAGCCGCACCGCGAGCCCGTCCAGCGCTTCGCGCACCTGGTAGAGACGGTACGTGGTTTCCATGTCAACCAGCGCCACCACGGCGCCCTTGTTCGGCACGCGTTCCACCAGGGCGCGATCTTCCAGCGTGGCCAGCACCTCGCGCGCCTTGGCGCGGGGGATGTCGTAGGCCTGCGCCAGGTCTTCCTCGGGCACGCGCGTGCCGGGCAGCAGGGCCTGCGAGGCGATGCGCTCGCGCAGATCCAGAATGACGTCGCGGGTGGAAGCCGGCTTGCGTTTTTCTTCGGCGGCAACGGGCGTGGCGCGTTTCTCGGGCATGTGGGCACCTGGTTTCAAGTCGCGGGAAAGCATATCACTATTTTGAACTCAAGATTGTGCACAATTTAGAATGCATAATTGTAATCTAGTATTGACACAATAAATAGCACAAGAATATAGTGGGCTCGATCGTCGCTGCATCCACCCTTCCCAGGAGCCCAGGGCAATGACAGACGCCACGCAGTCCCCGCAACTTCCCGGCAGGCAGTGCCAGGCATTCCAGGCGCGGCGAGAGGCCGCCGTGGCCCTGGGGGTGGCCAACGGCCCGCCCGTGTTCGCCGAACGCGCGGCCGGCGCCACGCTGACCGATCTGGACGGCCATGACTTCATCGACTTCGCAGGCGGCATCGGCACGCTCAATGTCGGGCACGCGCACCCCGAGGTGGTGGCCGCCGTGCGCGCGCAGGCCGAGCGCTATCTGCATACCTGCTTCAACATCGTGATGTATCCCGGCTATATCGAGCTGGCCGAGGCGCTGATCGATCTGGTGCCAGGCGACTGGCCCAAGAAGGTCATGCTGCAGACCACCGGCGCGGAAGCCGTGGAAAACGCCATCAAGGTGGCGCGCCGCGCGACCGGCAGGCAGGCTGTGGTGGCGTTCGAGAATGCGTTCCATGGCCGCACCTACATGGCGCTGTCGCTGACCGCCAAGGCGCCGGCCTACAAGAGCGGTTTCGGTCCCTTCGCGAACGAGGTGTACCGGGCGCCGTTTCCCGTGCGCTATCGCTCCGGCCTGACCGACGAAGCCTGCGCGCGGGCCGCTTTTGAGCAGTTCCGTCGCCTGGTCGAGTCCGAGATCACGCCGGGGCAGGTCGCGGCGGTGATCATCGAACCCATCCAGGGAGAGGGCGGTTTCCATGTGGCGCCGCCGGCCTTCCTGCGGTCGCTGCGCGAATACTGCAGCCGGCACGGCATCGTGCTGATCGCCGATGAGATTCAATCGGGCTTTTGCCGCAGCGGCGAATGGTTCGCCACCCAACACGCCGGGGTGCAGGCCGATCTCTATACCTTGGCCAAGTCCATGGGGGCCGGCCTGCCGATCGCGGCGCTGGTCGGGCGCGCGGATCTGATGGACGCGCCCGCGGTGGGCGGACTGGGCGGAACCTATGGCGGCAATCCGCTGGCCTGCGCCGCGGCGCTGGCCGCGATCCAGGTCATGCGGCGGGACGACTACGCGGCGCGGGCGCGGGATGTCGGCGGGCGCGTGCGCGCGCGCTTCGAGGCCTGGTCGCGGCGCTACGGCATCGTCGGCGACGTGCGCGGGCTGGGCGCCATGGTCGCGTTCGAGGTGGTGCGCGATTCGACGGGCCACGAGCCCGCCGGGGACCTGGCCGCGCATATCGTGCAGGCCGCCTACCAGGGCGGCTTGATCCTGGTGAAAGCAGGCTTTCACGGCAATGTGATCCGGTTCCTGGCGCCGCTGTGCATCGGCGCCGACGAGCTTGGGCGCGGCCTGGACATCCTGGAGCGCGCGGTCGCCCAGGCGCAGGACCTGGCCGACGCCCGCGCGGCGCGGGCCGCTTGAGGAGCCTGACATGCATACGCTGCTGAAACTGAAGAATGCCCGCAAGGTGGTGAGCCAGCTGGGGGCCGCGCGTCCGGGCATGGAAGTGCTGGTGCTGTCGGACTTGCACACCCACCACAACGTGGAGCCGCTGGCCATTGCCGTGGACGAGGCGGGTGCGTCGCTGAACCTGATGCAGATCGCGGGCTCGGCGCGCCATGGACGCCAGTTGTCACCGGTGGTGGCCGAGGCCATGCAGGCCGCCGATCTGGTGATCGCGCTCACCCGGGCCAACGCCGCCCATACCGACGCGCGCCAGCGGGCGACCCGGGCCGGCGTGGGCGTGATCGTGCTGCCGGAATCGCACCAGCCCGATTTCTTCCTGGCCGAGGGGTGGGAAGCGGATTTCGACGCCTTGCGGCCGCAGATCGAAGGCCTGGCCGATGCCTTGACCCGCGCCGACACGGCCCGGGTCACGAGCGCGCTGGGCACCGATGTACGCATGAGCATCGCCGGGCGGCGCGGCCGGGCGTTGCATGGCTTCGCCAACACCACGGATATCTCGGCGGGGTATTGCCTGGAGTCCAGTCTGGCGCCGGTGGAGGGCACGGCCGAAGGCGTCATCGTGGTCAATGCCAGCATTCCGGGCGTGTCGCTGATTCGTGACGAACCCGTGCGCATCCGCCTGGAAAAAGGCATGGCCGTCGCCATCGAGGGCGGCGAGGTGGCGCGCCGGTTCCGCGACCTGCTCGCCAGTTTCAATGACCCGCTCGTGTACAACCTGGGCGAGCTGGGCGTGGGCATGAATCCCCGCTGCCAGCTGGACGGCACCATGCTGTCCGACGAATCCGTCTACGGTTCGATCCAGTTGGCGCTTGGCACCAGCGCCTATATCGGCGGCACCGTCAAGGCGGCGGCGCATTACGACACCATCGTCACCGACGCCACGCTGGAGCTGGATGGGCGCGTGGTGCTGCAAGGCACCGAGCTGCGCCTGGACGGGGAGGCGGCTCGATGAGCATCGACCTGTCCCACGATGGCGATGGGGTCGCCACGGTACTGATGAACCGTCCGCAAAAGCGCAATGCCTTCACGCTGGACATGTATCGCGAATTCGGTCGCGTCATGCGCGAACTCGAGGCCGATGACGCCGTGCGCTGCGTGGTGCTGCGCGGCGCGGGTGGCGCCTTCTGCGCCGGCAGCGACATCGGCGGCTTCGCCGATGAGCGCGACGGCGCGGCGCAGGCGGCCGAATACGCCGCGTTCACGCTGTCCATGACCGGCGCGCTCAAGAATCTGCGTCATCCCACGGTGGCCTGCATCGAAGGCGTTTGCGTGGGGGGAGGGCTGGAGCTGGCGGCCATGTGCGACATCCGCGTCGCCGGGCGCGGCAGCCGCTACGGCATTCCGGTGAACCGCATCGGCCTGACGGTGGATCACCAGGAGCTGGTCGAGCTGATGGACCTGATCGGCGCGGCGCGCACCCTGGAAATCCTGCTGGAAGGTCATATATTCGGCGCCGAGGAGGCCCTGTCCAAGGGCTTGCTGAGCCGGGTCGTCGACGACGAGCGCGTGGTCGAGCACGCCTACGCCACGGCCTTGCGCATCGCCGCCGCGGCGCCGCTGGTCAACCGCTGGCATAAGCGCTTCGTGGCGCAGTTGCGGCAGGGCCGCGCGCTCAGTCCGGCCGAGCGGGCCGAGGCCTATGCCTGTTTCGCCACCGAGGATTACCGGCGCGGACGCGAGGCGTTCGCGCGCAAGCAGGTGCCCGAATTCATCGGCCGCTGATCCGGCTCAAGGCCCAGGAACGAACCCCAGGATCGAACTGTCATGACTCAAGCTGCTTCCCCCCTGGCCGGCATCAAGATTCTGGATCTTTCCCAGATCATGGCCGGTCCCTATTGCACCATGGTGCTGGCCGATCTGGGCGCCGAGGTCATCAAGGTCGAGAAGACCGGCGCCGGCGACGATTCCCGCGAAATGGGCCCCTACGTGAATGGCGAGTCGACCTGCTTCGCCCAGATCAACCGCAACAAGCAGGGCGTGGCGCTGAACCTGAAAGACCCCGAGGCGCGCGCCGTGCTGTACGAACTGGCGCGCTGGGCCGATGTAGTGGTCGAGAACTACCGCGTGGGCGTGACGCGCTCGCTGGGCGTGGACTATGACACCTTGTCGGCCATCAATCCACGCCTGGTGTATTGCTCGATTTCCGGCTACGGGCAGTCCGGGCCTTACGCGGGCAAGGGCGGCTTCGACCTGGTGGCCCAGGGCATGAGCGGCATCATGAGCATGACGGGCGAGCCTGGCGGGCGTCCGCTGAAATCCGGCATCGCCATCTATGACGTGGGCGCCGGGCTGACGGCCGCCTATGCCATCCTGGCCGCCTGCATCCATCAGATGAAGACGGGCGAGGGCCAGCATATCGACATCGCCCTGGCCGAGTGCGGCCTGCCCTGGTTCGTCTGGGAGGCCGCGGCCTATTTCGCGGAGGGCACCGTGCCTCAGGGCACGGGCAGCCGCCACCGGGTGTCCGCGCCGTACCAGGCATTTGGCACGCGCCAGGGCTACATCATGATCGGCGCGGCCAACCAGCGCACCTGGGAGCGCCTGTGCACCGAGGTGCTCGAACGCCCCGAGCTGGTGACGGATCCGCGCTTCGTGACGAATTCCGACCGGCTTGCCCATATCGCCGAGCTGGAGCCTATCCTGGAGGCGGAGTTCGCCCGCGCCGACGCCGCCACCTGGATTGAACGCTGCGAAAGGGCGGCGGTGCCCTGTGGACCCATCAATGACTTCGGCCAGGCCATGCGCGATCCGCACTACCTGGCGCGCGGCATGGTTCAGGAACTGGAGCATCCCGCATTGGGCAGCATGAAAACCATAGGCATTCCGACCAAGTTCTCGCGCACGCCGGGCGCCTTGCGCACGGCCGCGCCGCTGATGGGGCAGCACACCGACGAGGTGTTGCGCCGCTTTGGCGTGCCGGCCGACAGGATCGCGGACATGCGCGCAAGGGGGGCCATCGGCTGACGCGCCGCCGGCGGTCAGCGATCCGACAATCACAATCGGCAGTACTGAAGTCCTATCCAAGCCACAGGGGACGTCGGCGCCATGGGCACCGACGCTTATTCGAAGTTGAACCAAGACGTTCACGCCGCAAGGAACCTTCATGACGCAGCCCATCTCTTTCTCCCGCCGCGATTTCCTCGCCGCGAGCGCGGCGCTCGCCGCCGCCGGCCTGGCTCCCTTTCCCGCGCGCGCCCAGGGCGCGCAGCCCTTCCGCCTGGGCGCCCTGAACTCCATCACGGGCGTGGGCGGTCCCTACGGACCGGGCATGCTGGAAGCCATCAAGATCGGCGTCGACGAGGTCAACGCGGCCGGCGGCGCGGCTGGACGCCAGTTCCAGCTCTACGCCGAAGATGACCAGACCAAGCCCGATGCGGCGGTGCTGGCCGTCAAGAAGCTCATCGAGATCAACAAGGTCGAGGCCGTGATCGGCATCTGGCCATCGTCGGTCGGCCTGGCCGCGATGCCCATCACCAACGCGGCCGGCCTGATCACCATGAACACCTGCGGCGCGCCGGAAATGCTGACCGAGAACAAGCGCGGGCTGGCCTGGATGTTCCAGGCCTCGAACGCGGTGTTCGGCCGCGCCTTCGCCGAGGTGGCGCGCCAGCGCGGCTTCAAGCGGCCGGCGGTGATGGCGTTCAACAACTCCACCTTCGTCGGGCAGGCCAATTACTTCAGGGACGCCTGGAAGCAGGGCGGCGGCGACGTCAGCGCCTTCGTCATCTACGAGCCCAACCAGACCACCTATCGCACCGAGCTGAACAAGGTGCTCGCCACCAAGCCCGACGTGATCTCGCTGAGCGCCTACCGGCCGGACGCCACCATCATCCTCAAGGAATGGTTCCAGACCGGCCAGGATTGCAAGTTCATCATGCCGGGCTGGACCGCCAATGAGGACCTGGTCAAGGCCCTGGGCAAGGAAGCGACGGAAGGCATCATCTCCATTTCCAATGTGGCGGCGCACGAGCATGCGGCCTACAAGCAATTCGCCGCCGAGTTCCGCAAGCGCACCAAGCGTGAACCGGACATCTTCGCATCGCAGTCCTACGACATGGTGATCACCCTGGCGCTGGCCATCGAGGCCGCGGGCGGCACGGCCGACGTGGCCGCCATCAACGGCCGGATCCGCGACGTGACGGGCAGGAGCGGCGCGGAGAAAGTCAGCGGCTTCGCGCAGGGGCAGGCGTTGCTGCGCGCCGGCAAGCCGGTGGACTACGACGGCGCTTCGTCGCGCCTGGAGTTCGGCGCGCACGGTGAAACCGTGCCCGACTTCGGCGTCTTCGACATCCACGACGGCAAGCTGGCGCTCAAGGAAGTCATTGCCGGCAAGGTCTGAGTCAGGCCTCCAGGGGGATACAAGATGGATGCAATCACCGTCATCAACGCCGCGATCAACGGCGTCGTGATCGGGATGCTGCTGGCCTTGCCGGCGCTGGCGATCACGCTGGTGTTCGGCATCGCCCGCTTTCCCAACGCGGCCAGCGGCGACTACATGACGCTGGGGGCTTACACGGCGGTTTTCACGCAGGCGGCGGCCGGCGGCTCGATCCTGGCGGGCGGCCTGGCCGCCATCGCGGCAACCACCGCCGTCAGCCTGTTCTTCTATGCCTGGGTGTTCCGGCCGCTCGAGTCGCGCTCGAACGTGTCGCGCCTGATCGCCTCGATCGGCGTGGCCTTCGCCTTGCGCAGCACGATCACGTTTTTCGCCGGTCAGGACCAGTACACCTTCGACCTGCCATTGACGCGCGCCTGGAACTTCGGCGGCGTGCGCATCCTGCCGACCGATCTGTACATCGTCGGCACCGCGCTGGCGGCGCTGGCCCTGGTGTTCGTCCTGATGCACCTCACGCCCACAGGCAGACGCATGCGGGCGGTGGCGGACAACCCCGAACTCGCGGCCGCCAGCGGCATCCGCGGACGGCGCGTGATGATCACGCTCTGGACTCTCGCCGGGGCGTACTGCGGGCTGGGCGGCGTGCTGCTGGGCATCAAGGCCGTGGTCATTCCGGAACTGGGCTGGGAACTGCTCATGCCGATGTTCGCGGCGGTGATCCTGGGGGGCATTGGCAATCCGGTGGGGGCGATCGTGGGCATCATGGTCTTCAGCATCGCGCAGGAGGTCGCCAGCCTGGTCGTGGGGCCAGCCTACAAGATCGTGTTCGCGTTCGGGGTATTGCTCTGCGTGCTGCTGTTGCGCCCGCAAGGCATCTTTGGCCGTCCGATGGCGGTGAGGTGAGACGATGGAAGCCTATCTGATTGCAATCGCCATCGGCGTGCTGATCTACATGCTGCTGGCGTTCGGCCTGTCGCTGCACTATGGCTTCACGGGGCTGGTGAACTTCGGCCACGTGGGTTTCTTCGCGATCGGCGCGTATGCCTCGGCGCTGCTGTCGCTCAAGGGCGTGCCGGTCCCGCTGGCCATGGTGGCGGCCACGGCCATCGCGGCCTTGTCGGCCTATCCGCTGGGCATGATCGCCCTGCGGCTGGGCAGCGACTATCTGGCCATCGTCACCCTGGGATTCTCGGAATCGCTGCGCATGATGCTGCAGACCGAGGAATGGCTGACGCGCGGCATGCACGGCCTGCCCGGCATTCCGCGCCTGTTCGCCGGCTGGGCTTCGCCGCAGACCGTGGACCTGTGGATCATGCTGGCGCTGTTGGCGGTCAATGCGGGCGCGCTGCTGCTGATACACCTGGTGATCCGCAGTCCGTTCGGCCGCGTCATCGAAGCGGTGCGCGACAACGAGGTGGCGGTGCGGGCCCTGGGCAAGGATCCGGCCCGGTTCAAGACGCGCTCATTGATGCTGGGGGCGGGCCTGGCGGGGCTGGCCGGCGCCTTCCAGGCGCACTACCTGACCTTCATCAGTCCGGAACAGTTCGTGCCGCTGATCACGTTCTACATCTGGATCGCCATCATCCTGGGCGGAGTAGGGCGGCTGGCGGGGGTGGTCGCCGGCACCGCGCTGCTGGTCGGCTTCCTGGAGGGCTCCCGTTTCGTGCGCGACTTCGTGGGCGGCATTTCCGAGGTGCAGATGGCCAGCGTGCGCATCGGCGTCATCGGGCTGGCGTTGATCTGCGTCGTGCTCTACCGGCCGCAGGGCCTGTTCGGCAACCGTTCCACGCGCAGGAGATAAGGCATGGCCTTGCTATCAATCAGCCGGCTCAGCGCCGGTTTCGCCGGATTCAAGGCGCTGGATGACGTGTCGCTGGAAGTGCGCGAAGGCGAGCTGGTCGGGCTGATCGGCACCAACGGCGCGGGCAAGAGCACCTTGTTCTCGGTCGTCAGCGGGTATATCCCGCCCAGCGCGGGCACGGTGAGCTTCGGCGGCGAGGACATCACGGGCATGGCCGTGCACCGGCGCGTCAGGCGAGGGCTGGCGCGCACCTTCCAGGTGCCGCGCGAGTTCAGCCAGTTGACCGTGTTCGACAACATGATGGCCGCCGCGCCGGACCAGCGCGGCGAGAAACTGTCGGCGCTGCTGTTCGCGCGCCGCGAGGTGGCCCGCGAAGAGGCGCGCCTAGCCGAGCGCGTGCGCGGGTTGCTGGATTTCCTGAACCTGTCCAGGGTGGCGGACGAACCCGCCGGCAAGCTGTCGGGCGGGCAGAAGAAACTGCTGGAACTGGGGCGGCTGCTGATGCTGGAGCCGCGCTGCATCCTGCTGGACGAACCTT
This sequence comes from Achromobacter sp. 1011791174, assembly GCF_059760925.1. Taxonomy (NCBI): domain Bacteria; kingdom Pseudomonadati; phylum Pseudomonadota; class Betaproteobacteria; order Burkholderiales; family Alcaligenaceae; genus Achromobacter; species Achromobacter sp. 1011791174. The sequence continues at coordinate 31,994 of NZ_JCBANH010000037.1, read as the reverse complement.
TCGCCGGCGTCAACCCGGTGCTGATCGAGGAACTGTCGGACCGCATCGTCGAATTGAACCAGCGCGGGCTGACCGTCGCCATCATCGAGCACAACCTGGAAGAGCTGGCGCGCATCGCGCCGCGCATGTACGTGATGGACCGGGGGCGGGTGATCGCCGAGGGGGCGCCGGACAGCGTCCTGGCCAATGAACAGGTGCGCGAGGCGTACATGGGGGGAGTGATATGAGCCTGCTCGTCGTGCAAGGCTTTGCCGGCGGCTACGGCGAAGTCGATATCGTCAGCGGAATCGACATGCGCGTGGCCGCGCGCGAGATTGTCACCATCGCCGGCACCAACGGCGCGGGCAAGTCCACCCTGGTCAAGGCCGTGATGGGCCTCTTGCCGCGCATGGCCGGCGTGCTGGCTTTCGATGGCCGCGACCTGCTGGCCCTGCCGGTCGAGGAGCGCGTGCGCATCGGCATCTCGTATGTGCCGCAGGTGCGCAATGTGTTCGGCGCCCTGACCGTGCTGGAGAACCTGCGCGTGGTCGAGCACGTGCGCGGACGCGAACAGCGCATCCGCGACATGTTCGACCTGTTTCCCGCGTTGGCGGGCCGGCGCGGGACGCGCGCCGAGAACCTGTCCGGCGGCGAGCGCCAGCAACTGGCCTTCGCGCGCGCGCTGATGTCCTCGCCGCGCCTGATGGTGCTGGACGAGCCTTCCGCTGCCCTGTCGCCGGCCCTGACCGAACAGGTCTTCGCCGAAGTGCGCCGCCTGCCGCAGATCGGGGTGGGCGTGCTGATGGTGGAACAGCGCGCGCGCCAGGCGCTGGCCTTCAGCGATCGGGGCTACATCCTGGACTCGGGCCGCATCGTGTTGACCGATACCGGACAGGCGCTGCTGGCCAATGAGCACATGAGCGACCTGTATATCGGGCGGGGCGGCCAGGCTCGGGGCGCCGACGTGCGCTTGAATGGCGGCGGATCCGACGCGGACCCCGTCTCATCCCCTTCCTTCTCTTAGCCAGGAGCCATGCCTTGTCTACTTCCGATATGACTGATACCCCGGCCGTGCGCCGACCGCCGCCGGGCGATGTCGCCACGCTGACCGCCATGGAAGGCCTGGCGGCGCTGGAGCGTGGCGCGCTGAGTTGCGAGGCCTGGACCCGCGCCTGCCTGGAGCGCATAGAGCAGCGCAATGGACAGGTCCAGGCCTGGGTGCAGGTGGACGCGCATGGGGCGCTGGCGCGCGCCCGCGCCTGGGACCGTCACGGACGCCAGCGCTTGCTGGACGGCGTGCCGCTGGGCATCAAGGACACGATAGATACCGCCGACCTGCGGACGGAGCTGGGCGATCCCGAGATTTTTCCCGGACGCCAGCCGGATGCGGACGCGCCCGTGGTCAGCCAGGCGCGCGCGCTGGGTTTCAATGTGCTGGGCAAGAATACGGTATCGCGTCACGCAATCATGCTGCCCGGACCGGCGCGCAATCCGCATGACCTGACGCGCACGCCGGCGGCCTCGTCGGCGGGATCCGCCGCCGCCGTGGCCGATTTCATGGCGCCGCTATCTGTTGGCACGCAGACGGCCGGATCCATCCTGCGCCCATCCGCGTTCTGCGGCGCGGTCGGCTTCAAGCCCACGCTGGACGCCATTCCCTACGTCGGCATACGGCGCTATTCGCGCCCGCTGGACGTGATCGGCCCGATCGCGCGTTCCGTGGCGGATGCCGCGCTATTCATGCGTGCTTTCACCGGGGATCCCCGTTACGACCCGCAATCGGCGCTGCGCGACGATCTCCGCGTCGGCGTGTGGCGCTCCAAGCACTGGGCCGACACGGAGCCCGGCATGCGCGAGGCCTTCGACGGTCATCTCAAGTCGCTGTCGCGCGCGGGCGTGCAGGTGACGGAGCTGTCCATGCCGTCCGGGTTCGAGGCGATGGGCGAAGCGCAGGACGTGATCATGGCCTACGACCTGGCCCGCGAGTACGCGATGCTCAAGCGCGACCATGCCGCGCTGTGCGATCCGGGATTGATCGAGTATCTGACGATGGGCGAGGGCATCTCGGCATCCGAGTACGCCGCCGCGCTGGACGCGGCGGACGCCTGCCGTCGCGCGTTCCATGATGTCGCGCGCGACGTGGACGCGCTGGCCATGCCATCCACGCTGGGCGAGGCGCCGCCTGCCAGCAGCACCGGCAGTTCTGCTTTCATCCGCATCTGGTCCCTGCTGCACAACCCGTCGATCACCTTGCCGGCGGCACGGGGACCCAACGGCCTGCCGTTGGGCTTTCAGCTGGTGGGTTTCGTCAAGGAAGATCCGCGCCTGCTGTACTGGGCGCGTTGCGTGGAGCGCATCCTGGGGTCCACCGCGCACCGGGCCTGAGCCGGATTCCTGCTTTGCCTGGCGCGCATGCCGGTGCGCGCCGGGCATTTCGGCGCCTGCGGGCGCTTTTTTTGCGCCCGGCTCGCAACGGCCTCGTTGATACTTTTCTCATATTTGCTGGGGTTTTCCCTTGTAATTCTCAATTTTTGGGAATAATTTGCAGGATCAAAGCCATAAATTGATAATCTCCGCTCCAGTTCGTTTGGAGATGAATCTTGACACCCGACCCCTCTGTCGGCGCCGGCGCGGATCGCGTCCTGTATGTGCTGGCCACGCTGGCCCGGCATGACGGGCCGCTCAGCATCGCGGCGCTGGCCGAACAGACCGGCCTGGCGCAAAGCACGCTGTACCGGCAGGTGGCGCTGCTCAAGCGCTGGGGCTTCGTCGCCGAACACGATGGCGAATACGGACCGGGGCCGCTCAGCGTGCAGCTGGCCTGGGGCTTCGACCAGTCTTCCTTCCTGATCCATGAGGCGCAGCCGGACATGGCGGCGCTGGCGGTCGCGTCCGGCGAGACCATCGGCCTGCTGGTCGCGGTCAAGGACCAGGCCGTCTGCCTGGACATGGTGGAAAGCCAGCATCCGCTGCGCTGCTCGTTCACCAAGGGTCGCGGCCTGCCGCTGGCCCGGGGTGCGTCGGCCAAGTCGCTGCTGGCCTTCATGCCGGCCGCGCGCCTGCAGGCGGCGCTGGGCTATCTGGCCGGCGAGGCGGGCATGGATCCGGCGCGCCTGTCCGGGGAGCTGGAAACCATACGCGGGCAGGGCTACGCCGTCACCGACAGCGAAGTCGACGCCGGCGTCTGGGGCGTGAGCGTGCCGATCTTCCAGCGCGCCCACCAGGCCGTCGCCTCGATCACGCTGATGGCGCCGTCGACCCGCGCGGCGCAGCGCCCGCAGGCCCTGATCGACATGACGGTCGGCGCCGCCCGGCGCATTTCACTGAAGCTGCAGGCGCGCTGAGCGCCAGGCCCGATACCGTTACGTTCCGAATACCGTCCCGACCGACCTTGATTTTCCATTCCATGCTGTCCCGGCGCTCCACCGCGTTCCCTGTTCCGCCTGCCGCCTCGCGGCTCGCCTTTCCGATATCCCTTTCCTAGGATTGATCATGACCACTCGTCGCACTCTGCTGACCGCCGCCCTGAGCCTGGGCCTGGCCGCCTGGACCGCCGGTTCCGCCCACGCGCAGGAAACCATCCGCGCCGTCACCGACGCCACCTTCCCGCCGATGGAATTCGTCAAGGACGGCAAGCGCACCGGCTTCGACATCGAGCTGGTGGAAGCCCTGGCCGGCGCCATGGGCAAGAAGGTCGAATGGATCGACATCGACTTCAAGGGCCTGATTCCCGCCCTGCAGGCCGGCCGCGCCGACATCGCCGTGTCCGCCATCTACATCACGCCCGAGCGCAGCCGCGTGGTCGACTTCACCGACCCGTACTACGCCGGCGGCCTGGTCGTGCTGACCAAGAAGGACGGCCCGATCAAGACGCTCAAGGACATGGATGGCCGCAAGGTCTCGGTGCAGGTCGGCACCAAGTCGGTCAACTACCTGAAGGAACACTTCCCGTCGGTGCAGCGCGTCGAAGTGGAAAAGAACCAGGAAATGTTCAGCCTGGTGCAGATCGGCCGCGCCGAAGCCGCCGTGACGGGCAAGCCCGCCGCCAAGCTGTTCGCGCAAAGCACGCCGGACCTGACCGTGCTGACCGAGCAGGTCACCACCGAGGAATATGGCATCGCCGTGCCCAAGAACAAGCCCGAGCTGACCCGCGACCTGAACGCCGCGCTGGCCAAGCTCAAGGCTGACGGCAGCTACCAGGCCATCGTCAACAAGTGGTTCGAGGCCCCCGCGAAATGAACCAGCCTTTGGATTTTTCCGCCGTCTTTGCCGACTTCGACGCGCTGCTGCGCGGCGCGCTGGTCAGCATCGAGGTGACCGCCGGCGCCTTGCTGGTGGGCTGCGTCGTCGGCCTGCTGGTCGGCGTGGGCCGGCTCAACCCGCAGCGCCGCGTGATCTACAACCTGTGCAGCGTCTACCTGCTGCTGTTCCGCGGCACGCCCCTGCTGGTGCAGCTGTTCATCTGGTTCTTCGGCCTGCCCCGGTTCGGCATCACGCTGCCGGCCTTCGTCTGCGGCGTGGTGGGCCTGGGCATGTACTCCGGCGCCTATGTGTCGGAAATCGTGCGCGGCGCCATCCAGTCGGTGGATCGCGGCCAGACCGAGGCGGCGCGCTCGCTCGGCATGTCCTCGGGTCAGGCCATGCGCATCATCATCCTGCCGCAGGCGGTGGTGCGCATGATCCCGCCGCTGGGCAACGAGTTCATCGCGCTGATCAAGAACTCGGCGCTGGTGTCGCTGCTGACCATCCATGACCTGATGCACGAAGGCCAGAAGATCATCAGCGTGTCTTACCTGGCGCTGGAAACCTATCTGGTGGTGGCGCTGGTTTATCTGGTCCTGACCACGGTGGCCATGGTGATTCTGCGCAAGATCGAGCAACATCTGCGCGCCGGGGGGATGGTGCAATGAACACCGCAACCATGAATGAAATGATCCGCATCCGCGGCCTGCAGAAATCCTACGGCGACCACGCCGTGCTGCGCGGCATCGACTTCGATGTGCTGCCGTCGCAGGTGGTGGTGGTGATCGGGCCCAGCGGCTCGGGCAAGAGCACGCTGCTGCGCTGCTGCAACGGGCTGGAAGTGGCGCAGGGCGGCACCGTCCGCATCTGCGGCCAGACCCTGCAGGACAACGGCAAGATGCTGCCCGAGGCGCAGCTGAACCAGCTGCGCATGCAGGTGGGCATGGTGTTCCAGGGCTTCAACCTGTTCCCGCACCTGTCGGTGCTGGACAACGTCACGGTCGGTCCGCGCAAGCTGCGCGGCATGGGTCGCGACGAGGCTCACGCGCTGGCCGAGGACCTGCTGACCAAGGTCGGCCTGAGCCAGAAGATGAACGCCATGCCGGCCAGCCTGTCCGGCGGCCAGAAGCAGCGCGTGGCCATCGCCCGCGCGCTGGCCATGCAGCCCAAGGTCATGCTGTTCGACGAGCCGACCTCGGCGCTGGACCCGGAACTGGTGGGCGAAGTGCTGCAGGTCATGAAGCTGCTGGCCCGCGAGGGCATGACCATGATGGTGGTCACGCACGAAATGGGCTTCGCGCGCGACGTGGCCGACGTGGTGGCGGTGATGGACGGCGGCGTGATCCTGGAATCCGGCTCGCCCGACGTGATCTTCACCCAGCCGCGCGAAGCGCGCACCCGCGCCTTCCTGCAGGCCGTGCTGAACAACGGCCAGGGAGAGCAGGCATGAGCACGCCGCAACTGGACGCCAGCGTCTGGGTGGCGCGCGACGACAGCGCCGAGCGCGGCGACACGCGCCGCCTGGCGCACATCGTGCGCGCCTACGACGGCCAGGCCGAGGCGGGCGAGGGCGTATTGCTGGGCTTCGCCTGCGACGCCGGCGTGGCCCGCAACCAGGGCCGCGTGGGCGCGGCGGCCGGCCCGGCCGGCATCCGCAAGTTCCTGGCCGGCCTGCCGGCCCATGGACTGACGCGGCTGCTGGACGCCGGCGACGTGGCCTGCGAGGGCGACGCGCTGGAAGCGGCGCAGGACGCGCTGGGCCAGCGCGTGGCCGCGCTGCTGGGGCAGGGCGCCCGCCCGCTGGTGCTGGGCGGCGGCCATGAGATCGCCTGGGGCAGCTTCCAGGGCCTGGCGCGCTGGCTGGAGTCGCGCGGCGACGACGGCGCCGTGCTGGTGCTGAACCTGGACGCGCACTTCGACCTGCGCACCGGCCGGCCCGGCAGCTCGGGCACGCCGTTCGACCAGATCGCCAGCTACTGCCAGGAACGCGGCCGCAAGCTGCAATATGCCTGCCTGGGCGTGTCGCGGCTGGCCAATACGCCGGCGCTGTTCGCGCGCGCCGACGAAGTGGGCGCGGTCTGGGTCGAGGACCGCGACATGGGCGAACGTCACCTGCCGGAGCGCCTGGCGCAGCTGGACGGCCTGCTGGCGGCGGCCAGCCATGTGTACCTGACCATCGACCTGGACGTGCTGCCCGCGGCGGTCATGCCCGGCGTGTCGGCGCCCGCGCCTTACGGCGTGCCGATGGCGGTGGTCGAGGAAATCGCGTTGCGCGTGAAGGCCAGCGGCAAGCTCCGGCTGGCCGATATGGCCGAGTACAACCCGCGTTTCGACGTGGACGGCCACGGCGCCCGCGCGGCGGCGCGGCTGGCCTGGCAGCTGCTGTCGGCCTGAGCGTTAGCGGGACCGCCTGAAAAGGCAAGGGCGGCCGCTGCGCGAGCAGGCCGCCCTTTTTCTTGTGCGCGGCGCGCGGAGCCGGCAGGTTGCGCGCGCCGTTCCCGTCTCAGCCCGTCAGACCGGCGGCGTCAGCGGAATCGACATCTGGTGATGGAACAGATTGTCGGGATCCACCGAGCGCTTGGTCGCGATCAGCTGGTTGACCTTGTTGCCGTAGTACAGGTGCAGCCAGCCCGGATCGATCTGCGCGTGGGTCTGGTTGGTGTACTTCATGTCCACGTCCGGGTAGTTGATGTAGCACCCTTCGAACGGGGAGCCGGGCTGATAGACGGGCTTGCCGCCATACTGCCCGAAGTACTCGTCGTACAGGTCCGAGATCCACTTCAGATAGAACGCGTCGTCGGCCGGATCGGTCCAGTAGACCTGGAACTGCGACTTCAGCAGCGAGGAACGTTGCGGGACGCTGGTGGGGTTGAGCGTTTCGTCGTTGCGGTTGATGCGTCCGCCATACGAATCGATCTGCACCAGGGCCTGGTTCAGGCGCGGGTCGGCCGTGCCGTTCAGGTACTCCCACATGGCGGTGATTTCCACGTCGGTGAAGTTGGCGCGGTGGTACGCGGACTTGTACTTGCCGCGCTGGTTGCTGCCCGAGCCGTTGATGTTCTGCGTCAGCCACAGCCAGTCCATCAGCCGCGCGTCCTGCACCGGGTGGGACAGGTCCAGCGGCGCTTCGGTCAGGCGCCGCGTCGGTCCGAGCCAGTTGGCCTCGATGTTGATGCTGGGCACCGTGGCGGCGGCCGCGTTCATCGCGTTGACGAAGTTGATGAAGGGCTGGTCGCGCGCGCCGCCGACCTTGCCGTCCGTGCCGGTGTACTGGATGTTGAGCACGATGTCGCCGGTGGAGCGGTGCTGCACCTTCAGCAGCGTGAACAGTCCGCCGTTGGCCTTGGCCGGGTCGGAGCTGTTCCAGTCGGCGTCATTGTCCGCGAACCACTGGTAGTAGGCCTTCATGAAGCGGCCGAAGGCGGCCTTGCCGGTGGCGCCCGTGCCGAACGAGGCCCAGGGATACGACAGCGACAGCCAGTAGGCCTGTTGCGGCGCGACGGGCAGTTCCGCGAAGTAGTAATTCAGGATGATGCCGTAGTTGCCGCCACCGCCGCCACGGCACGCGATGAACAGGTCGCGGTCGGTGCCGACGCTGGCCAGGTTGACGTGCTTGGCGACCAGGGCGTTCTGGCCCGGGCCCTTGGGCACCAGGATGTCCACGCCCGACAGCCAATCGACCGTCAGGCCCTGCAGGCGCGACAGCAGGCCATAGCCGCCGCCGACGATGTGGCCGCCAGCGCCCACCGAATAGCACGAGCCGCCGGGCAGGGTCCGGTTGGCCGACTTGTACAGGTTCACATAGCCGTCCCAGTTCTGGTTGCCGGCGGCGGCCGAGAACTTGTAGCGCGCCGACGCATTCCAGGGCGAGGACACGTCGCCGGCCTCGCTGTAGCGCAGGCCCGTCACCAGGCCGATGTCGATGATGGCAAGGGACTTGCCGTGGTCCTCGGGCAGCTTGTTCGCCACGAAGCCTTCGTAGCAGTGGCCGCCGCTGCGCACCGTGATGCGGCAGCCCTTGGCCAGCGCGTCGTTGGCGGCAGCCAGGACCGACTGCGCGTCGTGGCAGACATAGATCGCGTCCGCACCCTCGCCGGTGGTGGGGAAACGCAGGTTGAAACCCTTTTGCAGGGTTCGGTAGCGCTGGTCATCGTTATTGACAAAGACAAAATCCGACATGAGATCCTCTATGTTTTAAGGGTTCATAAGGGTCTTCAGACGCTAGGTCTTCACATGCAAGGTCTTCACATGCGACCGGACTCCCGCCTGGCGGCGGAATGACTCGCACACGCTATCCCCAGCCGGTCGCCGGGGACCTGCGCATTGTGCGGGATCAGGGTGACGGATTCAACGCTGTGCGACATGCCTGCGGAGGATGGACGCTGGCGCCGCCGCGCACTAGGATAGGCAGGGCGGGAAGCCGCCTGAGGGCAGGCGCGGGACGGACGCGGGTCCGCCTTTCGGAAGGCTCCGATTTATATATGTCCCCATTTAAAATATTTTCATTAAAAATGGGGACGATATAGGTTTCGTGGATAAAATGGCGCAACTTTGTCAGGAGAGCCAGCTCATGTCTCAAACTCCCACCCACGCATTGCCGTCTTATCTGAACGCCGACGATCTCGGCCCCTGGGGCAACTACCTGCAGCAGGTCGACCGGGTCACCCCGTACCTCGGTTCGCTGGCGCGCTGGGTCGAGACCCTGAAGCGTCCGAAGCGCTCGCTGATCGTCGACGTGCCCATCGAGCTGGACAACGGCAAGATCGCCCACTTCGAGGGCTATCGCGTGCAGCACAACACCTCGCGCGGCCCGGGCAAGGGCGGCGTGCGCTTCCACCAGGACGTGACGCTCTCCGAAGTCATGGCGCTGTCGGCCTGGATGTCGATCAAGAACGCCGCGGTGAACCTGCCCTACGGCGGCGCCAAGGGCGGCATCCGCGTCGACCCGCGCACGCTGTCCATGTCCGAGCTCGAGCGCGTGACGCGTCGCTACACCTCGGAAATCGGCGTGATCATCGGACCGTCCAAGGACATCCCCGCGCCCGACGTGAACACCAACGCCCAGACCATGGCCTGGATGATGGACACGTACTCCATGAACGAAGGCTCGACCGCCACCGGCGTCGTGACCGGCAAGCCGATCGCGCTGGGCGGCAGCCTGGGCCGCGTCGAGGCCACCGGCCGCGGCGTGTTCGTGGTGGGCTGCGAAGCCGCGCGCGACCTGAACATCAACGTCGCCGGCGCGCGCGTGGTGGTGCAGGGCTTCGGCAACGTCGGCGGCACCGCCGCCCGCCTGTTCCATGAGGCCGGCGCCAAGGTCATCGCCGCCCAGGACCACACCGGCACCGTGCACAACGCGGCCGGCCTGGACGTGCACAAGCTGCTGTCGCACGTGTCGCAGCATGGCGGCGTGGGCGGCTTCACCGGCGGCCAGGCGATGGACAAGAACGAGTTCTGGACCCTGGAAACCGAATTCCTGATCCCGGCCGCCCTGGAAAGCCAGATCACCGCCGCGAACGCCGCCAAGGTGCGCGCCAAGATCGTGGTGGAAGGCGCCAACGGCCCGACCACCCCGGAAGCCGACGACATCCTGTTCGAGCACGGCGTGTACGTGGTGCCGGACGTGCTGGCCAACGCCGGCGGCGTGACGGTGTCGTACTTCGAGTGGGTGCAGGACTTCTCCAGCTTCTTCTGGAGCGAGGACGAGATCAATCAGCGCCTGGAGCGCATCATGCGCGAAGCCTACGCCGGCATCTCGCAAGTGGCGCGCGAGCACAAGGTTACGCTGCGCACCGCCGCCTTCATCGTGGCGTGCACGCGGATCCTGCAAGCCCGTCAGGTGCGCGGCCTGTATCCGTGATACCCGAACTGGCGGGACGCCGTCAGGCGCCCCGCCGGGGAGCAGGAGGAAGACAATAAGGAAATCGCCCCGCAATGAACTGACCCCGGAAGTTGGACGAACTCCAACCTTCGGGGGTCAGTTCAGCAAGGGGCGATTTCCATTGGGGCGGCCGGCGCGCTTGCGTCGGCCCGTCCGCCGGCGCCGCCTCTGGGGCTCAGGCCGACGCGATCAGGACGCCGGCAGCAGCTCGGGCTTGAGGATGCCGCGCAGTTCCGAGTATGGAATGCTGATCTCCGGTTCGCCCTGCGCGTAAGGCGCGATCGAATAGGCCGGATACTTGATGACCATGCCGTCGCGGGTCAGCGCGTAGTTGTCGTTCTCCTGGAACGGCCACATCTTGTCGTAGGCCGCCGGGTCGCGGCGGGCCTCGGCGTTGCCCTGCAGCCATTTGGCGTGGGCCCGGCGCAGCGCGGCCACGTATTCGGCGCGGCGGCCGGGAATCAGCGCCTCGTCCAGCGCCATCACGCGGCCTCGCCCCAGCTCCCAGTTCAGGAACTGGGTGGCGGGAATGCCGTGGGCCGAACCCGTCAGGAACTGCTCGGTGTGCAGCTCGATGGCGACGACGCCGCCGACCGTGTCGCGCACGCGCGCCTTGAAGTAGGTGGCATCGCGCGGACGCGCGGTCTGCCAGAAATACTGCGTGTATTCCGACAGCGTTTCATAGGGGCCGCGGCGCTGGGCGTCGGTGCCGGTCATGTAGGCCAGCACGTGGTCGACCAGCGCCGTCAGCTTGGGTATGCCGGGGAAGGCCACGCTGTCGATCTCGATGCGCGGGCAGTCGCCCTTGCAGTCGGGCTTGTTGGACGCCCACTTGATGCGCTCGGTGGCCAGGTCGCCCACTTTCTCCGGGGTTGAAGACGTAGCGGCGGGCGCGGCCAGCGTGATGTTGGCGGGCGGCGAACTGCCGCAGCCCGCCAGCCCCAGCGCGGCGGCCAGGGACAGGACGCCAGCCGCGCCTCGGTGCGTGAACGTGCGACGCATAGACAGGAACCTCCAGGTAAAACGGGGCAATACCAAGGCGACCGCGCTCAGGGCACGACCGCCGTCCACTCGGCCGTCGAGAACTTCTCGTCGGCCTGGGCCTGCGCGCGCGCCAGCGTCGCCTCGCCGATCTGGCCGGGGCTCAGGCGGTGCAGGCCGGCGAAGGTGTCCACCATGCGCTGGATCACGTCGGCGCGCGCCAGGCCCGTCTGCGTGCGCAGCGGGTCGACGCGCTTCTTCGCGCTGGTGGTGCCTTTGTCCGACAGCTTCTCGCGGCCGATGCGCAGGACCTCCACCATTTTATCGGCGTCGATGTCATAGGCCATGGTGACGTGGTGCAGCACCGCGCCGGAACGCCGCGCCTGCGCCGCGCCGCCGATCTTGCCCAGGTCCGAGGCGATGTCGTTCAGCGGCTGGTACCAGGCCTTGATGCCCAGGCTCTTCAACGCTTCCAGCACCCAGGCATCCAGGAAGGCATAGGACTCCTGGAAGCTCATGCCCTGCACCAGCGCCTGCGGCACGCTCAGGGAATAGGTGATGGAATTGCCCGGCTCCATGAACATGGCGCCGCCGCCGCTGACCCGCCGCACCACGGTGATGCCGTGGCGCTGCGCGCCGTCGGGGTCGACCTCGTTCTTGAGCGACTGGAAGCGGCCGATGACGACGGCCGGCTCGGCCCATTCCCAGATGCGCAGCGTGGGCGGGCGCAGCCCGGCGCCGACTTCGTCGGTGATGGCCGCGTCCAGCGCCATGTGCAGCGCCGGCGGCTGCGGGCCTTCATGGATCAGCTGCCAGTCGTAGTCGTTCCAGTCGGTGCGGTTCGCGCTCATGCCAGGGCCCGCCGCAAGGTCACGGCCACGGCCTCGGCCGAGAAGCCGAACATCTCGGCGTCGGAGGGCAGGGCCGACTGCACCGCCAGCGCCAGCTCCAGCTCGCCGGCGTCGGCGGGCATGCCGGTCAGGCCGCGATTGATCGCTTCCAGCGCCTCGGGCGGCTCCAGGAAAAAGTCTCCGCTGATGCGCACGTCGGCCAGCCGGCCATCGCGCACCTCCACGTCCGCCACGACCAGCTTGCCGCCGGGGACCTTGTATTCGCCATGCATGGGCGCTCCTTTCTAATGCTCTAGATTCAGTTTCATGCCGTCGTGGCTGGCCGCGAAGCCCAGGCTCTCGTAGAACCGGCGCGCGTCCGGCCGCGCGCGGTCGGTGGTCAGCTGCACCAGGCCGCAGCCGCGCTCGCGGCACTGCGCGATTGCCCATTCGAACATGGCGCGGCCCAGGCCGGCTCCACGCAGTCCGGCGGCGATGCGCACGCTTTCGATCTGCCCGCGCCACAACCCCAGGCGCGACAGGCCGGGGATGAACGATAACTGCAAACAGCCGGCAATGCTTGAATCCAGCTCAACCACGGCCAGGAACTGGTTGGGATCGCGGTCGATGGCGGCGAACGCGTCCTGGTAGCGGGCGTTGACGGGCAGCGAGGGATCCTCGCGCGTGGCGCCCAGCGCGTCGTCGGCCAGCAGGGCGACGATGGCGGGCAGGTCATCGGCGCGCGCGCGGCGGAACTGCGGGGTTGGAATGGACATCGCGAACCTCTCAGCGCGCTACGTTCTGCGCGGTCTGGCCGAACAGGATGCGGCGCGATTCCTCGTCGCCGACCGAGGGCGCGGTATTGATCTGGTCGGCCAGCGCATAGGCGCGCCGGGTCGCCGGACGCGCGGCGATGGCGTCGAACCAGCGCTTCAGGTGCGGGAAGTCGTTCAGGTCCTGGCCCTGCTTGGCGTGCGGCACGATCCAGGGATAGGCGGCCATGTCGGCGATCGAATAGTCGCCGGCCACGAATTCGCGGTCGGCCAGGCGCTTGTTCAGCACGCCGTACAGGCGGTTGGTTTCCTTGACGTAGCGTTCGATGGCATAGGGAATGCGCTCGGGCGCATAGCCCGAGAAATGGTGGTTCTGCCCGGCCATGGGCCCCAGCCCGCCCATCTGCCAGAACAGCCATTGCGACACTTCCTGGCGGCCGCGCAGGTCGGCGGGCAGGAAGCGGCCGGTCTTCTCGGCCAGGTACAGCAGAATGGCGCCGGATTCGAACAGCGACAGCGGACCGCCGCCGTCGGCCGGCGCCTGGTCCACGATGGCGGGGATGCGGTTGTTCGGCGCGATGGCCAGGAACTCGGGCTTGAACTGGTCGCCCTTGCTGATGTTCACCGGATGGATGCGGTACGGCAGGCCGGTTTCCTCGAGGAACAGCGTGATCTTGTGGCCGTTGGGGGTGGTCCAGTAATAGAGATCGATCATGGCGGGTGTCCTTTGCGGTCAGGGCGCGGTGCGCCCGGGGCCCCCCCCGGGGGCCGGCGCGGCCGCGCGGCAGGCGCCAGCTCCAGTTCAGGCTGACGCCGGCGGCGGCCAGGAAGATCAGCGCCACGCCGGCGATCTGCGCCATGTCCATGCGATGGCCGTACACCAGCAGGTCCAGCAGGATGGCCACGGCCGGATAGATGAAGCTGAGCGCGGCGGTGGACGTGGTCGGCAGCTTCTGGATGGCGGAATACATCAGGATGTACATCAGGCAGGTATGGACCAGCCCCAGCGCGACCAGGTAGCTCCATTGCAGCGGCGAGGCGGGCAGGGCGCTGAAATCGGCCATGGGCAGCAGCATGACGGCGCCCAGCGTCACCTGCGTCAGCGCCAGCACCTGCGGCGGTATCGCCTTCAGGCGCTTGACGATGACGGCGGTGACGCCATACAGCGCGGCCGCGCCCAGGCCCAGCGCCAGGCCGGCCAGGTAGTCGCCGCCGTCGGCGCGCGCGTCCCACAGTCGCAGCACCAGCAGCAGGCCGGCGAAGGCCACCAGCGACCAGGCCAGCTTGCCGGCGCTGGGCCGCTCGCCCAGGAACAGCACGCCCAGCCCGATCAGGAAGAAGGGCTGCACGTTGTAGACCGCCGTGGCCAGCGAGATCGAGGCCAGCCGGTAGGCCGAGAACAACAGCACCCAGTTCAGCACCAGCGCGGCGCCGGCCGCCAGCGCCAGGGCCAGCGTGCGGCGCGTGTACAGTCCGGGCCGCAGCAGGCCGCGCGCCCAGCAATACGCCAGCAGCGACAGCGCGCCGAACAGGCAACGGAAGAACACCACGTTCCAGGCGCTCTGCCCGGACTCCAGCACGAACACGCCCAAGGTGCCCGACAGGGTCATGGCCGCGGCCATCTGCGCCAGGCCCACGCGTTCGGAATTCGGGTTCATGATGATCTCTCCAGCCGGACAGGGTGCCGGCGCTGATGTTTGATGGAGAAATTATCCCAGGCAGATAAAGCTGGTTATATGATGAGGTTTCGGCATTTTTATTTTCCAACCTTCTTTTAGGTGGAATATATGCAAAACGACCTAAAGAATGAAAACCCGGTCCTGGACGGTATCGACCGCCGCCTGGTGGAGATGCTGTCGGCCAATGCCCGCACCACCACCGCCGACCTCGCGCGCCAGGTCGGCATGTCGGCGCCCAGCGTGGCGGACCGGCTGCGGCGCCTGGAAGATTCCGGCGTGATCCGCGCCTATACCGTCGACGTGGACCCGGTCGCGCTGGGCTACACGCTGGAAGCCATCGTCCGCATCCGCCCCTTGCCGGGCCAGCTGCGGCACGTGGAAGGGCTGATCCAGGAGATCCCGGATTTCATCGAATGCGACAAGGTCACGGGCGACGACTGCTTCATCGCCCGGCTGGTGCTGCGCTCGATCTCGCACCTGGACGGGATCCTGGAGCGGGTGACGGAATACGCCGAGACCAACACGTCCATCGTCAAGGCGCGCACGGTGCGGCGCAGGTTGCCGCCGTTGCGGTGAGGGCGGCTGGCTCGCAGGCTGCTTGGCGGGAGGGAAATGTCATTACATTGTCTGCACAATGCAATGACATTAAAATTGGCTTCAGAGAACCTCATGCCGGAGTCCTTAGCGTGAAAGAATCCACCGTCACTTTCCGGGTCGAGACCGAGTTGCGCGACGACTTCCATCGCGCCGTTGAAACCGAGCACCGGCCTGCCGCGCAGGTCTTGCGCGAGCTCATGCGCGAGTACATCGTCCGCACCCTGCCGCCAAAGCCATTGATCACTGCCGCTGAGCGCCAGCGGCGGCAAGCTGCGGTCGAGTTTTCGCGTGCCAACGTCGGCCTGGAAGGTTTCGTGCTGACTCCGGCAGACGAAGTCCATGCGCAACGCTTCATAGACGGTGAAATCGATTTGGCCGAATTCGTCGCAGCTCAGTTGCATGACCAACCGCGAAGCTCCTGATTTGACGCCGCAGGCGCGCCACGCGCTGGAGCGCCGGCATGTTTTCCAGCGCAGCGTCGAGCTTCTGCTTACGCCTGTGGCTGGCGATTTCGACGCCGCGCATTTACGGGAGATAAACCGACGGCTTTTCCAGGATCTGCCCGCATTGGGATTCGATGATGTCACGCCCGGGCAGTATCGGCCCGCCGTGCCGGATGGGCTGGATTGGATCAAGAACCGTCGACTTGAAACTGTCGACGCACCGTCTTGCGTCGCGTATTCGCGCATGGATGATATCGCCCTGGCTCGCATGGACCACATGCTTGCCGAAGCCAGGCCTGCCACGTTGTCCAGGCTACCTTTGGCCAAGTTCGTGCGGGCGCTCGGAAATCTTTATGCGGAGCTGGATTATGCTCATCCGTTTCGCGACGGCAATAGCCGAAGCCTGCGCATTTTCACCCGCCAACTCGCGCAGGCCTGCGGCTATTCGCTAGACTGGGAACGTTTCAACCGATCTCCAGGTGCTCGCGACCTGCTCTATATTGCCCGTGACCGCAGCGTCAACGCCCTGGCCTTGCCAGACATCCGGCACGCCGGCACACGGCGCGATGTCGTGCTGACCATGGATCGCTTCGAAGGCAACCCCGATCTTCCCGAACTGCTCCGCGACGCCGTATCGGCAGCCAGCTAGCGCAGCCTATTCCTGCAACGGCCTGGCCGTCGGCGTCTGCAGTTCGTTCAGCGATTTCATGGCTGAGCCGATCCGCCGATCCCTGGCGCCAGGGAGCGAGCCATTTCGGATGCAAAGTCCGACAAATCCTGCCAGTGAATTCAGAAACATCCCATGGCCTGTCCGTCGCGGTGGGCCTAGCGTAATGCCGACCACTGCCTCTGCCCGCAAACCGAATCGTCGGCGAGCCCGGTCAGAGCGCTTCCTGGCCAGGACATTGCCCAACATGGATGCACCACACAGCGCGAGCCTCGCCGGCCCGGAATTGGGGCGCGGGATAGAAAGCCGATCGATCGACTACATCCCCGGGCACGAGCGGCGCGCAAAGCTGCGCAGCCAGGGGCCGTTCTGGTTTCTGGGAAATCTCCACTTCTTCACGATCTCGATCGGCTTCGTCGGGCCGGGCATGGGGCTGTCGGCGGCGTGGACCGCGCTTGCCGGCGCGCTGGGCGTCATGTTCGGCACGGTCTTCATGGCATTCCATGGATCGCAGGGGCCGGAGATGGGGCTGCCGCAGATGATCCAGTCGCGCGCGCAGTTCGGCTACCGAGGCGTCGCGCTGGCGCTGGCGGCCACGCTGTTCGTATTCGTCGGCTTCAATGTGGTCAACGTCTCGCTCATCATGGGCGGCCTGAATCTGGTCTTCGGACTGGATCCCGCCGCCGTGGCGATCGCCGTCGTCGTCGCGGGCGGCCTGCTGGCGATCTACGGGCACGACCTGATGCACCGCGCATTCAAGTGGGCGCTGATGGCCACGCTGCCGCTGTATGCGCTGGCGACCGTCGCGCTGGCCCTGGGCGTCGGCCACGGCCCGGCGGCCGCGCCGGCGTATCCCGGATTCAGCTGGGTGGCGTTCCTGACGCAGTTCGCGATCAGCGCCAGCTACAACATCTCGTATGCGCCCTACGTGTCCGACTACTCGCGCTATCTGCCCCGGGATACCCGCCGGGCAAGGCTGATCGCCGCGATCTTCCTGGGGGCGTCGCTGTCCGGCGCCTGGATGATCGGCCTGGGCGCCTGGCTCGCGCAACGGCTGCAAGCGTCGGATGCCCTGGTGGCGTTGAATGATGTGGGCTCGGCCCTGTATCCCGGCCTGGGCCGGGTTTTCGTCATCGTGTCGGTGGCGGGCTTCCTGCCGGTGATCGCGCTGAACACATACAGCGCGATGCTGACGCTGTTGACCGCCGTGGATTCGTTCCGCAGGATCCGGCCGACCCGAGGCGCGCGCGTTGCGGCGGTACTGGCCATCAGCGGCGTCCTGCTTGCCTGCGCGCTGCTGGCCCGGGGCAATGGCATCGCGCTGCTGAGCACGTTCCTCGTGCTGCTGCTTTATTTCCTGGTGCCCTGGACGGCGGTGAACCTGGTCGACTATTTCCTGGTCCGCAAGGGACGCTATGCGATCCCGCATTTCTTCACGCCGAAGGGCATCTATGGCGCCTGGCAGGCGCGCGGCATCGCCGCCTATCTGATCGGCTTCGCCAGCATGGTGCCGTTCTTCCATATCGTCGATGCCGCGTCGGGGCAGGCCATTTTCGTGGGGTATTTCGCGCAACGGATGCACGGCGTGGATATCGCCTGGCTGGTCGGCCTGCTCGTCGCCGGATCGGTCTACCTCGCGCTGGGTCGTTCCATCGACCTGCGCGCGGAAGAGCGCGTCATCGCGGGCATCCGCGACAGCGACCTGGCGTCGATGGCCCAACACATCGCGGAGATCGAGCAATGAACGGGCCTCGCATCCGTCTGATCCAGTCGACCCTGGGCGATGGCGACGTCGCCGCCAATCTGAATCAGGCGCTCGCCCTCATCGCGCAGTGCGCCGGTCAGGTGGATCTGGTGGTCTTCTCCGAAACATACATCCCGGGCTTTCCCACGCCGCAGAACGTGGCCCGGCTGGCGGAGCCGCTGGATGGGCCATCCCTTTCCGCGCTGCGGGACGCCGCCCGGCAGGCCGGCGTCAGCGTGGCGATCGGGCTGGCCGAACGCGACGGCGAGCGTTTCTACAATACCGCCGTGCTGATCGATCACGAGGGCGGGCTGCTTCTCAGCTACCGCAAGACGCACCTTTATGAGTCCGACCTTGGGGTGTTCAAGCCTGGCGCCGAGTTTCCCGTATGCCGCTGGAACGGCATCCGCGTGGGCCTGCTGATCTGCTTCGACATCGAATTCCCCGAGACCGCGCGCATGCTGGCGAACAAGGGCGCTGAAATCATCCTCGTGCTGGACGGCATGATGAAGCCCCATGGGCATGTGCACCGTCGCGTCGTTCCGGTCCGGGCCCTGGAAAACCAGGTGTATGTGCTCATGGCCAATCGGGTGGGCGCGGGCGACCGGTACACGTTCAGCGGCGAAAGCCAGGTGGCCGATCCGTTCGGGCGCGTGCTCGCGATCGCCAGCACGGAGCAGCCGCAGGCCCTGACCGTCACGCTGGACATGGACGCGGTCGACCGGGCCCGGTCCGAGTTCCGGTATGTGGACCTTGCCGCCATCGCGCTCGATCCCGCCAGACGCGGCTGACGCCGGCTCTGGCCGGCTTGCGTCGAGGATCTGGCGATCTCAGCCCGCCGGCGCAGCCAGGGCCCGCAGGATGTCCTTCTCGATCCCGGTCGGCGTGTCCGTGGGCGCGTAGCGCCGGATCACCTGGCCATCGCGGCCCACCAGGAACTTGGTGAAGTTCCACTTGATGCCCTCGGTGCCGAAGACGCCGGGCTTCTCGCCCTTGAGCCAGCGGTACAGCGGGTGCGCGTTGGCGCCGTTGACCTCGATCTTGGCGTGCAGCGGGAAGCTGACGTCGTACTTGGTGGAGCAGAAGGCGCGGATCTCTTCCTCGGAGCCCGGCTCCTGGTGGCCGAACTGGTCGCAGGGAAAGCCCAGCACCGTCAGGCCGGCGTCGCGGTGCGCCTGGTACAGCGTTTCCAGGCCGGCGTACTGCGGCGTGAAACCGCACTTGGACGCCACGTTCACGACCAGCAGCACGCGGCCTCGATACTGGTCCAACGCTTGCTCGGTGCCGTCGATGCCGCGGGCGGAGAAATCGTAGATCGTGCTCATGGGGACTCCTGGTCAGGCGTTCGAGCGCAGCGGCAGGGCTTCGCCGCCGGCTTGTCCGGCCAGTGTAGCCGCGCGGCGGCCGTGGCGGCGGGTGCCCCACAGCGTCAGCAGCAGCGCCGCCGCCGCGATGGCGGCGGACATCCAGGGCAGGCCGGTCAGCGGCAGGCCGCTGCCCAGCGCCATGCTGCCCAGCCAGGCGCCGCCGGCGTTGCCCAGGTTGAACGCGCCCTGGTTCAGCGTGGACGCCAGGTTGGGCGCTTCGGCCGCCTGGTCCACGATCAGCGTCTGCAGCAGCGGCACCAGCGCGAAGCCCAGCGTGCCCCAGACGAATACCAGCGCCAGCATGGGCGCCAGCGCGTGCACCGCCTGCGACAGCGCCAGGAACACCAGCACCAGCCCCGCGAACATGCGCGTCAGCCAGAATTCCAGGTTGCGGTCGCCTAGCCGGCCGCCCAGCGTGCTGCCCACGGTCAGCGCCACGCCGAACAGCAGCAGCACGCCAGTGACGCCGCGCTCGGACACGCCGGTCACGTCGCGCAGCAGCGGCGCGATATAGGTCAGCACACAAAACAGCGCGGCCGAGGCCAGCGCGCTGGCGGCCAGCGGCCACAGCACGCGCGGATCACGCAGCACCTTGAATTCGCGCAGGATGTTGCCGGCCTGCATGGGGATGCGGGCCGGCAGCCAGGCCGCCAGCGCCGCCACCGCGATCAGGCCGATGCCGCTGACCACCCAGAAGGTCGAGCGCCAGCCGGCGGCCTGGCCCAGCGCCGTGCCCAGCGGCACGCCCAGCACATTGGCCAGCGTCAGGCCGGTGAACATCAGCGCGATGGCGCTGGAGCGCTGGTTGCGCGGCACCAGGTCGGCGGCCACCACCGCGCCGATGCCGAAGAAGGCGCCGTGGCAGAAGGCCGTGAACACGCGCGCCGCCATCAACGTGGCGTAGCCGGGCGCCAGCGCGCACAGCAGGTTGCCGATCACGAAGGTGCTGGCCAGCCCGATCAGCGTGGTCTTGCGCGGCAGCCGGGCGGTGATGATGGCCATGATGGGCGCGCCGATCACCACGCCCATGGCGTAGCCGGTGATCAAGAGGCCGGCGATGTCGATCGACACGCCCAGGTCGGCGGCCACGTCGGGCAGCAGGCCCATGATGACGAATTCGCTGGTGCCGATGCCGAAAGCGGCGGCGGCCAGCGCGATGAGGTGCAAGGGCATGGAAAGAGCCGGGAAGGGCGCGGCCCTGGGAAAGGGGCCTGGCGGCATGGGAAACCCACGAATTCTAGAACAAGGCGTCGCCGCGTCGCGAGCAATGCCCTGTCGGCATCGTGGAAATCAGCCTTTGTCCCGGCCGGGCTGGCGGGCTTGCGGCCGCGTTCAGACCAGTTTCAGGTCCAGCGGCCGCACGCCCGGAAACACCTGCGCCAGCCGCGCCGCGTCCAGTCCGTACAGGCGCGCGAACAGGCCGGCGAAGACGGCGCGGTACTCGTTCAGCACCGGGTAGTCGCGGTCCTGGAACAGCGTGTCGCGGCGCACCTCGACCTGGCGGCCGGCGATGCGCCCGCCGCGCACCGCGCCGCCCATCACCCAGTACACGGTGCCGTGGCCATGGTCGGTGCCCTTGTTGCCGTTCTCGCGGAAGGTGCGGCCGAATTCGCTGATGACCACCACCGTGGTCCGCTTCCAGGCATCGCCCATGGCGTCGGCGTAGGCCGCCAGCGCGCGTCCCAGCTGGCCCAGCCGCGTGGCCAGCGCGCCGCTGGCGCCGCCCTGGCCCACGTGGGTGTCCCAGCCGCCCACGTCGACGAAGCCCAGGTTGTATTGGTCGCGCATGAAGCGGGCGATGCGTCGCGCCTCCTGTTCGAGCCGGTCGGCCGACACGGCGTTGCCGTTGGCGGCCTGCATCTCCGCGTCCATTTCCTGGCGCGCCGCGCTCATGATGCGCTGGCCCTCGGCCACGGTCGCGTTCAGCTCGGTGCGCCGGTACATGGACGCGATGGCCTGGTTGTCCTTGTCGTTCAGCCGCGACTGGCGGCTGGCGCCGCCCAGGTCCACGTTGGGCACGTGGGCCGCGCCCCGGCAGATCTGCGGCACGTCCTCGGTGAAGGCGGCGGCCTGTCCGCGCTCATCGCCCAGCACGCCCGCCAGCCGGTTCAGAAAGCCCGAGCCGTAGCCTGCGCCGCCCTTGTCCAACCCCTGGCCCAGCTCGATGCGGTTCTGCGTCTCGAAATGGCTGCGGCTGGTGTCCTCGGTGCCGGCGAAGGGCAGGAAGGCCAGCTCGCGGCGCTGGTAGAACGGCATCAGGCTGGCGGCCAGCGCGGGATGCAGCGCCCAGCCGTCGGCCAGCGGCAGCGCGGCGTCGGCGCCGCTGCCGGGGCGGGGGATGGCGATGGTGGGCCGCGACTCGTAATAGAAGTCGCTGGCGGCCGGCACCAGCAGGCTGGCGGCGTCGTAGGCGCCGCGCATGAATACGACCAGCAGCCGGTTGTCCCGCGCGGCCGGCGCGGCGTAGAGGCGGCCGGCGCCCAGCGCGAAGGGGGCGGCGGCCATGAGTTGGAGCAGGCGGCGACGGTGCATGAGGATCTCCGGGGCGGACGGGGCCGTGTTGTGCGGGCGGGGACTAGCGCCGCATGAATTCCGGCGAGGCCAGCAGGTAGGTATTGACGTCGCGCGGATTGGCGGCCTGCGCCAGCGCCTGGCGCGTGTCGGGCGACAGCCGGTCGAACAGCCCGGTGCCGGCATAGGCCTTGAGCAGGTCGGGCAGGCGCGGCGAGGGCGGCTGCGGCGTCTGCTGCTGCTGCTGCTGCTGCTGCTGCTGCGGGTTCTCGGCGGGATCGCGGTAGAAGTTCGGCGGCGCCGCGGCGATCGCGCGCGCCGTCTCGAAGCGCGCCGTCATCTGGCCGGGGCCGGCCCAGTCCGATTGCGCCAGCGGGTAGCCGTCGGGCGTGAGGCGCTGGTTCAGCGGCTGGCCGAGCTGGCGCAGCAGGTTCAGCGCGGGCCGGGGATTGACGATGGTCGGCATGCCGGCATAGGCCAGCCGCAGCGACGAATACACATAGTGCACCGGGTCCTTGAACACGCCGGCGTCCAGCGAGCGCGCGAATTCGGGCGAGGCGTACAGCGTCTGCAGCACGGCGGCGATGTCGCCGTCGCTGGCCAGGAAGGTGCGGGCCATCCTGTCGACCAGCGCGGGCGGCGGCGCGTCGCCCAGGAAATAGGCCACCAGCTTGGCGCTGATGAAATGGGCGGTGGCCGGATGGCGCGCCAGCAGATCCACGGCCTGGTCGACTTCTGCCAGGCCGGCGCCGGCGATGCGGTGGCCCAGGAACTGCTTGTCGCCGTAGTCGTGGCGCGCCGGATTGAACAGGAACAGCCCGTCCTGCACCACCTGCGCGCGCAGCTCGGGCCGCAGCTTGGGCGGCTCGTCGGGCCGGCCGATGCCCAGGCCGGTGAGGATGCGCGCCAGCTCCTGCACGTCCGTCTGCGTATAGCCGCCTTTCACGCCCAGCGTGTGCAGCTCCATCAGCTCGCGCGCATAGTTCTCGTTGATCTTGCCGGCCGCGTTCTGCGCATTGTCCAGGTACAGCAGCATGGCCGGCGAGCGGATGGTCGCGGCCAGCAGGTCGCGGAACTTGCCGAGCGCGTGCGCCCGGATGGCGCGGTCTTCATAGCTGCCGATGAAGGCGCCCACGTCGCCCTTGGGGGCGTAGACGTTGAAGTGGTTCATCCAGAACCAGGTCATCTGCTCCTGCAGCTGGTTGGGCGAGTACAACGCGCGCCAGACCGCGCGGTCGGCCGTGGCGTCGGCGCGGTCGCGGGCGATCACGCGCGCGTCCCGCTGCGCCTGGACCCGGGCGTCGGACGTCTGGTCCTTGGCGTCCTGGCGCAGCCGGCGCTGTTCGGCCTGCGCATCCTCGTCCGACTGCCGCGAGATCGGCAGGGCGTCGATGCGCCGCTGGACCTCGGGCGGCAGGGCGGCGCCGGGGGCGGGGTGCAGTTGGGCCTGGAGATAGCGCTCCGGCCCCAGTTCGCGGATGCGGGCCAGCTCGGCCGGCGTGGCGCCCCAGGTGATGCGGTTGACCAGCGCGGCCTCGCGCGCCGGGTCCGCCGCCGGCGGCTGGGCCAGCGCGGCGGCCGCCAGCGGCAGCAGCAGGAGGGGGGCAAGACACGGCAGAATGCGGCGGTGCAAGATGGGCATGGACGGACACCAGGAAAAGGGCGCGCGATCAAGCATATGACGCGATCATCGCCCGGACATTCCCGTTTCGCCGCGACTTGAAACGCACGGAAACGGATGGTTGTCGCCGGGCCGGCAGGGCGCGGGCAGGGCTGTCCGGCCGACGCGCTATCCCTGTATCAAGCGGGGCCATTGCCGATTTATCCGCGCCGCCCGCCTATGATGTCGCTGACGCCACCGCCGCACGCACAAGGAGCCCGACCATGCAAGGAATGACCGAACGCCTGGAGGCCATGCTGGCCAAGGGTACGGACAACATGCTGCTGCGCTTCTCGCTGGGCAAGGCCTACGCCGAGCAGGACTGCTACGGCGACGCCGAAAGGCATCTGCGCGTGGCGCTGGAATTCGATCCCGACTATTCGGTGGCCTGGAAGTGGCTGGGCAAGGCCTGCCTGGGGCAGGGCGACAAGGCCGGCGCGCGCGCGGCCTGGGAGTCCGGCCTGGAAGCGGCGCGGGCGCGCGGCGACCAGCAGGTGGTGAAGGAACTGCAGGTCTTCATGAAGCGGCTGGACAAGCAAGCCTAGACCGGGCCGCCGAACGCGTCGTCGAGCGTCGCGCCCGCGCGCGCCAGCTGCCGCGTCTGGTTGAGATAGCGTGAATAGCCCTGCGGATCCTTCGCGATGGTGTCGACGGCATCCATGCCCAGGTTCAGCGTCAGCATGGCGAACGGGCTGCCCTTGGTCAGCACGTGCGCGCCCAGTTTCACGCTGCTCAGCGCGACCTGCTTCAGGTCGTTCTGTTGCACGCCCTTGCCGATATCCACGATCATTTCCACCGAGTCGGCGATCAGGCCGAACTTGATGCCCGGCGGCTTCTTGGGCGTGGACACATCCAGCGTCTCTTTCATTGCGTCCGTCAGCGGACCCTTGACGATTCCGCTGGCCAGGGTGGAGCCAGAGGAGATCACGGCGCCCGCGTCTCCTTCCTGGCAGCCCTTGACGAAGCCGAGCGTGGCGCTGCCGATGCCGAGCTGGCGCTGCACGAGGCCGAAGAGATGTTTCGGCGTGTCCTTCTGCACGAACGCTTCGCCGACCGCATTCATTGCGCTGGCCGAATCGCTGAGCGTCTTTTGCGCGTCGCCCGCGCCGCGCTGCGATTCGGTCGCGCTGGCGTGGGTATTGAACACAGGGATAAGGCTGGCGCCTATATTGTTGAACGGCGTGCTCATATCGCGTTTCCCCGATCAAATGAACTGCTGGACTTCGTCAGACAAGGCCGGCTCAGGCAGATCTTCCGCCTGCGCGAGCAGGCTCTCGATCTGGCGGCTGGCAATGGCGCCGGCCAGCGCATCGACCTGCATGCCAAAGGCCGCAAGCAGCTCAAGAAAGGCCTCGCCCCGCCAATCGTCCTGCGCCGGTGCCCACAGCAGGCGCAGTATCAGGGTCTGTTCCGCAGGATGCAGCCCGATGCTGCTGGGATAGGCCATGCCGGGCACCACGTTGGCCGCGAGCAAGGCCCGGAACAGGTTGGCGGACATGGTCTCGTCGGTTTCCGACAAGGCGCCCGTCAGCACCAATGCCGGCTGCCCGCGCACCGGCTCGATCAAGATGGCGCGGTCGCCGCGCGTATACAGGCTGAACGCCCCTTCGTCGGTGGCGCTGATGATGACTCCCAGCGCGGATTCGATCTGCTCGATCCAGTCCCTCAGCTCGGTGGCGGCGTTGGCTTGCATGTCACGCTTCGGGGTAAAGAGCGTGGGTAACGGGCGGCGGGCGAAGGTTCCCGCCTGTTTTCAGGGCAGCTGCCGTTCCAGCAGCGGAATCTGCCTGCGCGGCGAGGGCAGGGGCTCGGCCTGCGCAATGGGACGCCTGGGCATGGCGCCCTGGGCGCCGGCAACCCTGAACACCTCGATGGCATGGCGCAAGTGCGCGCCGCGCGTGCGCAGATTGTCCACCGCCAGGCTGGCCTGTTCCACCCGCGCCGCGTTGCGCTGCGCCGCGGTGTCGGTCTCGGAAATGGTGCGGCTGACGTTGTCGATGCCGGTGTGCTGCTCGGACGAGATGGCGGCGATCTCGTTGACGATCTGCGTCACCTGCTTCACGGATGTCTCGATGTCCAGCATGGCGTCGCCGGCGCGCTCCACGTGGCGCACGCCTTCGGCCACCCGCTGGTTGGATGTCTCGATCAGTTCCTTGATCTCGCGCGCCGCCGTGCCGCTTTTCTGCGCCAGGCTGCGCACCTCGGCCGCCACCACCGCGAAACCCTTGCCGGCGCCGCCGGCCCGGGCGGCCTCCACGGCGGCATTGAGCGCCAGGATGTTGGTCTGGAAGGCGATGCCGTCGATGATGCCGACGATCTCCGAAATCCGCGACGTGCTCTGCACGATGCCCTGCATGGCCTGGACCGCGTCGCCCACCACCTCGCCGCCGCGCCGCGCCACGTCGGTGGCCTGGCCGGCCTTCTGGTCGGCCTCGAAGGCGCTGGACGCGTTCTGCTTCACGGTGGACGCCAGCTGCGCCATGCTGGCGGCGGCTTCTTCCAGCGAGGCCGCCTGGCGCTGCGTGTGCGCCGACAGGTCGGCGTTGCCGTCGGCGATCTCGGTGGCCGAATGCAGCGCGCTCTCGATGCCCTGGTGCACGTCGCGGGTGATGCTGACCAGGCTCTTGCGCATCACTTCCAGCGAGAACTTCAGCGCGCCGATCTCGTCGCGCAGGCTGGCCGGCGGCAGCGGCGTGCTGAGATTGCCCGCCGCGATCTGCCGGGTGAAATCGGTGGCCGTGACCAGCAGGCCGGTGATGGAGCGCGCGAAGCCCCACCCCGAGGCGAAGATCAGCGCCACGCCGGCGGCCAGCAGCGCGCCGGCGGCGGCCAGCTCGCGCGTGTCCATGCTGTCATACAGCGCGGCGATGGCCACGCCGGACGCGCCCAGGAACAGCGCGCAGGCCAGGCAGGCCCAGGCCAGCATGCGCGAGCGCACGCCCGTCAGGCGCCACAGCATCAGCCGCGCCAGCAGGCCGCGCAGCCCGGTGGGCTTGGGCTGGCCCGCGCTCAGGCGAACGCCGCGCGCGCCGCTGCGCAGCCGCGCATAGACCGCCTCGGCGGCCTCGACCTGCTCGCGCGTGGGCTTGACGCGCACCGAGGCGTAGCAGATGGTCTCGCCGCGCTCCATGATGGGCGTGACGTTGGCCAGCACCCAGTAATAGCCGCCGTCCTTGCGCCGGTTCTTGACCACGCCGGTCCACGAATCGCCGCGCTGGATGGTGCGCCAGAGGTCGGCGAAGGCCTCTTCCGGCATGTCGGGATGGCGCACGATGTTGTGGGCCGAGCCCACCAGCTCTTCGCGCGAGAAACCGCTGACCTCAACGAACGCCGGGTTGGCGTAGATGATGCGGCCGCGCGCATCCGTGCGGGAAATCAGATACTGCTCATCGTGCAGCGTGTATTCCTGGTCGTACACCGGCTGGTTGTTGCGCATGCGTCTGTCGTCCTGTGATGGGCGTTGGCGAGTTGCAGCCGGATCATCGGGGACGGACGCCAGGGCGATCTTGATTTAGGTCAAGATATTTGAAAATTATGCAAAACGTAAATGCGCGGAGCGAGGCGCGGCGTGATGTGATGGTCGGCTTTGGGTGCGCGGCAAGGGGCGCGTCCCGGCGGCGCGGTATTGGCGCGCCTCGGACCCTGGAACCGGCGCGCGATGCCCGCCGGTTCAGGCGCGCGGCAGATTGCCGAACGCTTCCAGCGCGCGCAGCCGGCTGCCGGCCAGGTCCACGATGGGCGCCGGGTAGCCGGCGGCCGCGCGCTCCATCGGGCTGGGGTCGTGGATGGCGTCGCCGGGCAGGTGCGCCAACTCGGGCAGCCATTCGCGCAGGAACACGCCGTCCGGATCGAACTTGCGCGATTGCGACAGCGGATTGAACACGCGGAAGTAGGGCACCGCGTCGGCGCCAGTGGACGCGCTCCATTGCCAGCCGCCGTTGTTGGCGGCCAGGTCGCCGTCCACCAGATGCGCCATGAACCAGGCTTCGCCCAGGCGCCAGTCGATCAGCAGGTTTTTTGACAGGAACATCGCCGTCACCATGCGCAGCCGGTTGTGCATCCAGCCCAGCGCCAGCAGCTGGCGCATGGCGGCGTCGACGATGGGGATGCCGGTCCTGCCTTCCTGCCAGGCGAGCAGGTCCTCGGGCGCGTCGCGCCACGGCACGTGGGCGGTTTCCGGCTTCATGGGCCGGTGCATCGACAGCTCGGGATAGGCGGCCAGCAGGTGCTGGTAGAACTCGCGCCACAGCAGTTCATTGATCCAGGTGGCGATGCCGGCCTTGCCGCTGTCCAGCTCGCCCAGGTTCGCCGCCTGCGCCGCGCGCAGCGCCTGGCCGGCCGACAGCACGCCGGCGGCCAGATAGGGCGACAGGCAACTCGTGCCGGGTCGCGACGGGAAGTCGCGGTCGCCCTGGTAGGACTCGATGGCCTCGTCGACAAAGCCGGCCAGCCGCTCGCCGGCGGCATCCTCGCCGGCGGGCCAGAGCGCGCGCACCGCGTCCGAAGGCGGGTCGAAGCCGTCGAAGCGGTTCGGCAGCGCGTCCGCGCTCCAGGCCGGCGGCGTCTGCGGACGGGGCGCGGCGACTGCCGCCAGCGGCGCGCTGCGCAGCTTCTCGCGGCAGGCGCGCGCATAGGGCGTGTAGACGCGGTAGCACTCGCCCTTGCCGGCCAGCACCGAGCCCGGCGGCAGCAGCGTGCCGCCCTGGTGCAGGGTCCATTCCACGTCGGCTTCGCCCAGCGCGGTGGCCACGGCCTCGTCGCGGCGGCGCTCGTTCAGGCCCCACTCCGCGTTGGCGTGGACCCGCGCGATGCCGTGGTCCGCGCAGAAGCGCGCGATGGCATCCGGCGCCTCGCGCCAGTCGTTCACCGTCAACAGCTTCAGGGGGATGCCCAGGGCCTGCAGGTCGCGCGACAGCGCATGCAGGTTGCGCAGCCAGAAGTCGACCTTGGCCGGCGCGTCGCCATGCAGTTTCCATTGTCCGGGCGCTGCGAGGAACAGCGCTGTGACCGTGCCGTCACGCGCGGCGGCGGCCAGGGCGGGATTGTCGTGCGCGCGCAGATCGGTGCGCAGCCAGAACAGCGTATGCATGGGACGTTCCAGGGCGTAGGGGCGTGGGTTCATGCCGGTCCGCGGCAAGGCTGGCATTCTATCCCGCGCGCGCTTCGGTTCGCCGCCAGCGCGGCTGCCTGGCAGCCGATGTAAAAACTACGAGCAGATGTGACCGGCCGATCGGGCGCGATGCACGCGGGCGGCGGTATCTGGTCAAACCATGAAACACGCTCGCGCCGTTCGCGTATTGACGGACCGGACCTTGGGCAATGTAATCGGAACGACGACCACCGCAAGATGACTGACGCCATGGGAAATCTGATGGACCTCCGCCCGTCCTTCCTGAAGGGACGCTCCTCCTCCGGCTGCACATCGCGCAATGTCCTGCAGGCGCTCTGGCAAGCGGCCGGCATGCCCGATGAAGCGCTGGCGCAGGTGTCGCTGACCGGCGCCGATCCCGTCCTGCCTTCGTCCTTCGCCGTCGGACAGGCGGCGCAAACCAGCATGGCTGCCGCCGCGCTGGCCGCCGCCGAGATCTGGCATCTGCGCGGCGGCGCGCGTCAGCAGGTCAGCGTCGACATGCTGCACGCGGCCCAGGAATGCCGCAGCTACTTTCGCATCAACGGCGTCACGCTCGATCCGTTCGATCCGATCACGGGCGCCTATCGCTGCGGCGACGGCGGCTGGGTCCGCATCCACGCCAACTTCCCCCACCACCGCGACGGCGCGCTTGCCCTGCTGGGCTGCCCGCCGGGCGAAGGCACGACCCGCGCGGCCGTCGAGCGGGCGCTGGCGCGCTGGACCGCCGTCGACTTCGAACAGGCCGCCGCCGACGCCGGCATGGTGGTCGCCGCCATGCGCAGCTTCGATGAATGGGATCATCATCCGCAAGGGCAGGCCGTTGCCGCGCAGCCGCTGTTCACGCTGGAACGCATCGGCGAGGCCGATCCGCGTCCCTTGCCCAAGTATGGTCAGGATCCGCGCCCGCTCACGGACATCCGCGTGCTCGACCTGACCCGCATCATCGCCGGCCCGGTCTGCGGCCGCGCGCTGGCCGCCTATGGCGCCGACGTGATGCTGGTGAATTCCCCGAATCTGCCGAACATCGACAACATCATCGACACCAGCCGGGGCAAGCTGTCCGTGTTCGCCGACCTGGACACGGCCGACGGCCGCATCGCGCTGGGCAACCTGCTGCGCAGCGCGCACGTGTTCGTGCAGGGCTACCGGCCCGGCGCCATGGCGGCGCAGGGCTTCGGCCCGCAGGACGCGGCGCGCATCCGGCCGGGCATCGTCTATGTGTCGCTGTCGGCCTACGGCGAGCATGGCCCCTGGGCCAGGCGCAGGGGCTTCGACTCATTGGTGCAGACCGCGTCCGGCTTCAATCATGCCGAAGCCCAGGCCGCCGGGCAGCCGACGCCCAAGCCGCTGCCCATGCAGATCCTGGACCACGCTTCCGGCTATCTGATGGCCTTCGCCGCGCAGGCCGCGCTGGCGCGTCAGGCCACCGAGGGCGGCAGCTGGCATGTGCGCGTGTCGCTGGCGCAGACCGCGCACTGGCTGCGCGGCCTGGGTCGCATCGAGGGCGGGCTGGCCACGCCCATGCCGGCCATCGATGCCTACCTGCAAACGGAAGCGTCGGGCTTCGGCGAACTGGTCGCCTTGCGCCACGCCGCGCAGTTCTCGCGGACGCCGGCGCGTTGGACCCGGCCGTCCTGTCCGCCGGGCACGCATCCCACGGTCTGGCCCTGGGCCTAGCCTGACCGCACGCCGCCGCTTGCCTTGCGGCGGCCAGATGCGCTCAGAGCTTGCCGGCCTTCCACTCACGCAACGCGCGCAGCGTGTTGGCGACATGGTGTTCGGGACTCATGTCGGTGTACGAATACAGCACCTTGCCGGCCGGCGAAATCACATAGGACACGCGCTGGGCCATCTCGGGCCGGCGGTCGTGCACCGCGTCGTAGGATTTCATGATCTTGCCGTCGCCATCGGCGGCCACCGCGAACTTGCCCCGGCATTCGCTGACCGAGAACTTGTTCAGCGTGTCGATGTTGTCGGTGGACACGCCGATCACCGTCGCGCCCAGCGCCTTGTATTCATCGGTCGCCTCGGCGAAGTTGTGCGCCTCGATCGTGCAGCCCTGCGTGAAAGCGGCGGGGAAGAAATACAGCACCACCGGCCCCTGCTTGAGCGCTTCGTTCAGCTTGAAGGCATAGACCTGTCCGCCTAGCGAGGCCTGCGTGCTGAAGTCCGGCGCGGGCGCGCCGGCGGGCAGCGCGGCGTGGACGGCGGGGCTGGCGAGTAAGCCGCAAAGCAGCAGGCGGGCGACGAGGCGATTCATGGCGAACTCCGGAAGCAGGATGTAAGGAAGGGGCGCGTCGAGCACGGCGAGCCGGAGTCACTGTAGCGTCGCGCGCGGCCAGGGTCCAGCGCCTGGCCGCGAAGCCGGACGGGGCTTACTCCCTGCCGCGCCGTTCGCCGCCGCCGCGTTCCTCGCCGTGCCGTTGTTCCGGCGGCCTGGATGGATGCGGCGCGCTGGCCGCCGGCTGCGGACGGGGCGCTTCCATGCGCGCGGGCGGCGGACGGGGGGCTTCGACGCGCGCCGGCTGCGGGCGATCGTGGCGCACGGGTTGCGCCAGATTGTCGGGGCCGTGCTCGGGCCGCTGCATGCGCGGCGATGCCCCGGGCGCGCCCTGGGCTTGCGGGGCGGCCGCCGGCGCCTGGAACTGCGGCCGGGGATTGGGCGAGGCCGTCGGTCCCTGCGCGGGGCGATCGTTGTTGTGCTGGCCTGGCTGGCCGTTGCCGCCTGGGCGCTGCGCAGGGGCGGCGGGCCCCTGGTTGAAGCCGGCGGCGTTCAGGCCGGCCGGATTGGGCCGGCCGGCTTGCGGCGCGCCGGGGTTCGGTCCGCCTCGATTCGGTCCGCCCGCATTCGGCCCTCCAGCATTTGGCCCGCCCATGGGGCGCTGTCCCGGGCCGGCATTCGGCGCGCCGCCGGGACGCGGTCCCGCGCCCGGCGCCGGGCCATGGTCCACGAAGGCCTGCGGCGGGCGGCCCTGGTTGTGCTGGAAGAACTGCCCTCGGTCGGCGCCCGCCGAGCGCGCGAAGTTGCGCTGCGCGGCGGTGGGCGGAATGTGGGCTTCGTTGCGCGCGGCGGCCTCGCGCGGGTCGGCCATGCGCCGGATGCCGTTCGGACCGCCGTTGTAGCTGATGCGGCGGTTGTCGATGTTGTTGACCACCACATTGTGCGTATACACATTGGTGATGTGGGTGACGTTCACATTGGTCACGGCGCGGTTGTAGAAGTAGCGGTCGTGATCCCAGTAGCCGCCCACGAAACCGATGCCGATATAACCGAAGCCGTAGTTGATGCCGCCGTAGAAGCCGATGTGCGGCCCCCAGTAGCCGGCGTGCCACAGATAGATGCCGTCCACGAAACCCCAGTAGCCCGGCGTCCACAGCGCGCCGGTGTATGGCGCCAGCACCCAGGCGCCCGGCACCCAGAAATAGCCGTTGCGGTTCAGGCTCCAGTAGCCGGGCACCCAGATATAGCCGTCGGCGGGCGGCGGCGGCTGGGTGTAGACGGGCAGGGG
>NZ_JCBANH010000036.1:0-57039 GCF_059760925.1 Achromobacter sp. 1011791174 | reverse complement strand
CCGCCCGCTACATCATCAAGACAGGGATCGCGACGCCCCCTACTTCTGCGCGAAGGTCACGCCCTTCAGGCGGATCATGCCGTCCGGATAGGGCACGAAACCCTTGACCTTCCTGGCCAGCGCGAAGGGCCAGGGCTGGTAGTAGTTGTACACGCCCGGCAGCTCGTCCTGGATGATGGCCTGGGCCTGGTCGTAGATGGCGCGGCGCTTGGCCTCGTCCGGCACCGTGCGGGCCTCGTTGAGCAGCTTGTCGACTTCCGCGTTGCAGTAGTGACCGTCGTTCAGCGCGCCCTTGCAGGTGACGAAAGTGTGGATGTTGCCGTCCGGATCGACGCGGCCGGACCAGCCCAGCATCACCACCTGGAAATTGCCGCCGGCCGATTCCTTTTGCAGCGCGGCGTACTCGGTCGGGCGCAGCGACAGGTCGAAACCGGCCTCGGACGCCATGGCCTGCACCATCTCGGCCACCGACGAGGTGGTGGTGTTGTTGCCGAACATGACCTCGGCCTTCACGCGCTCGAAGCCCGCCTGCTTGAGCAGCGCGCGGGCCTTGGCCACGTCGCGCTGGGTCGGCGGGAACTTGTCGCTGTGATAGGGACTGGCGGGCGGGAACGGCTGCTGCGCCGGCTCGAAGATGCCGCCGCCGGCCACTTCGTTGATGGCGTTGCGGTCGATGGCGTACTGGAAGGCCTGGCGCACCAGCTTGTTCTTGAACGGATTGTCCTCGGCGCGCTTGCCGTTGGCCACGTTGAACATGAACTGCTGGAAGCCCAGGCCCGCCACCGGCGCGAAGGTCAGGCTGGCGTCGGTCTTGACCTGGGGCACGTCGGACGGGTTCAAGCGCTCGAGCAGGTCCAGGTCGCCGGCGCGCAGATTGGACAGGCGCACGGTGGTATCCGGGATCGGCAGGAAGGTCAGGCGCTTGAAGGCGTAGTCCTTGGCGTCGTAGTACTGGTCGAACTTGTCCAGCACGATGCGGTCGTTCTGGATGCGCTCGACGAACTTGTACGGGCCGGAGCAGATCGGCTTGCGGCCCACGGCGGCCACGTCGTCGCCGAAGGTCTTGGGCGACAGCATCATGCCGGCGCGGTCGGACAGCTGGGCCAGCAGCGTCGCGTCGGGCTGCTTGAGCGTCAGCACCAGCGTGGCGGCGTCCGGCGCCTCGACCTTGGCCACCGAGCCCAGCTCGCCCTTGCGCAGACTGTCCGGCAGGGACATGGCGCGGTCCAGGTTGGCCTTGGCGGCGGCGGCGTCGAACTTGCTGCCATCATGGAACAGCGCGTCCTCGCGCAGCTTGAAGGTCAGCGTCTTGTTGTCTTCGCTGAACGTCCACGAGGTGGCCAGCTGCGGCACGAAATGCAGCTTGGGATCGATGTCGATCAGCTTGTCGCACAGCGAGGTGAAGACGATGCGGCCCACATAGGTGCGGGCGCGGTGCGGATCCAGCACGTCCGGATCCTCCTGCAGGCCGATGCGCAGGTTCTGCGCGCTGGCGGCGCAGGCGCCCAGCGCCAGGAGGCCGGCGCCGAAGGTCAAGGCAAAGCGTTTCATCGTGGTATTTCCCCTTGTATGTGCAATGCGCCGGCCCGGTGTCCCCGGGTCCGGCTGACGGCCGTCAGAAGCCCACGGCCTGGCCGTCGCGGCGGCTGTCGCTGGCGGCCACGTAGCCCAGCTCGTTGTCGTTCTCGGACATGCGCCAGATGAACTGACCTGCGCCGAAGTCCATGTACGGATCCTGCACCGACTTCAAAGGATGCCCCAGGTCCTTCAGGCCGGTGACGGTGGCGCCGGCCATGTTGGTCTCGATGTCCAGCGTGAAATCGCGGTTGACCTTCCAGCGCGGCGCGCAGCAGGCGGCCTGCGGTTGCTGGTGGTAGTCGATCATGCGCACCACGGTCTGCAGGTGGCCTTGCGGCTGCATGTCGCCGCCCATCACGCCGAAGCTCATGACCGGCTTGCCGCCGCGCGTCAGGAAACCCGGGATGATGGTGTGGAACGGACGCTTGCCGCCTTCGACCACGTTGGCCGACTTCGGATCCATCGAGAAACCCACGCCACGGTTCTGCAGGCTGATGCCGGTGCCCGGCACCACCACGCCCGAACCGAAGCCCATGTAGTTGGACTGGATGAACGAGATCATCATGCCGTTCTCGTCGGCGGCGGTCAGGTAGACGGTGCCGCCGGCATGCGGACGGCCCGCCTCGAAATGCGTGGCGCGGTCCAGGCGGATCAGCTTGGCGCGGCTGTCCAGGTAGGCGTCCGACAGCATCTGCTCGGGCGTGACTTCCATCGAGCGCGGGTCGGCCACGTACTTGTACAGGTCGGCGAAGGCCAGCTTCATGGCTTCGATCTGCACGTGCTGCGACTGCACCGAATCCACCGGCATCGAGGCCATGTCGAAGCGCTCGACGATGCCCAGCGCGATCAGCGCGGCGATGCCCTGCCCGTTCGGCGGGATTTCGTGCAGCTCGTAGCCGCGATAGGACCGGGAAATCGGCTTGACCCATTCCGGCCGGTAGCCGCGCAGGTCTTCCAGCGTCATGGCGCCGCCGCATTCCTTGCTGAAGGCGGCGATGCGCTCGGCCAGCTCGCCTTCGTAGAAGTCGCGGCCCTTGGTCGCGGCGATGCGGCGCAGCGTGTAGGCGGCGTCGGGGAAGCGGAAATGCTCGCCCACCTTGGGCGCGCGGCCCTCGGGCATGAAGGCCTGGGCGTAGCCGGGCTGCGCGCTCAGCTCATTGGCGGCGGCGGCCCACTTGTGCGCCACCACCGGCGGCACGGCGTAGCCGCGCTCGGCGATCTCGATGGCCGGCTCGAACAGTTGCTCGAACGGCAGCTTGCCCAGCTTTTCATGCAGCGCGGCCCAGCCCGCCACCACGCCCGGCACCGTGACCGAGTCCCAGCCGCGCTTGGGCTGCACCGCCAGCCCATTCGGGCCGACGCCGTGCTTGCGCTTGAAGTATTCGACGTTCCAGGCGGCCGGGGCCACGCCGGAGGAATTCAGGCCATGCAGCTGCTGGCCGTCCCAGACGATGGCGAAACAGTCGCCGCCCAGGCCGCAGGAAACCGGCTCGACCAGCACGATGGCGGCCGCGGCGGCGATGGCCGCGTCCACGGCGTTGCCGCCCTTGAGCAGCATGCGCAATCCGGCCTGCGCCGCCAGCGGGTGCGAGGTGGACACCACGTTGCGGGCGAACAGCGGAATGCGGACGGAGGGATAGGGATTGCTCCAGTCGAAGGCTTTCATGTCTCGGGTCTCTGCGGATGGGATTCGTTATGTTGAACCGGATGACATTACTCTTGGGATTTGATTAAATCAATTTGATTTTTTGTTCTGTCATAAAAGAAAATTTTGTGAATCGATGACCCGCTTCTCCACGCCCTGTCGACACGCCGCGAGCCGCCAACACCCGCTCGCGCCATGGCGGCGGCAACACCGTATTAACCCTTAGAAGACGCCATGAGCACCATCCGTTTCCTGCGCACTTTCCTGGCGGTGGCGCATCACGGCTCCTTCTCCGAAGCAGCCGAGCAGGTCGCCCTCACCCAGGCCGCCGTCAGCTTCCAGATGCGCTCCCTGGAAACCGAGCTGGGCCGCGAGCTGTTCGACCGCAGCGGCCGGCTGGCCATCCTCAACGCCGCCGGCCGCGAACTGCTGCCCGAAGCCAGGCAGCTGCTGGACATGTACGACCGCCTGCGCCTGCCGCGCACCGCGCCGGGCGAGCTGGCCGGCTCGGTGTCGGTGGGCAGCATCGTGTCCTGCATGGGCACGCTGTCCAAGGTGGTGTCGGGCCTGAAGAAGGCGCATCCGAAGCTGGACGTGCGCGTGCTGTCGGGCAAGGCCAGCGAGCTGGCCGGCCGCGTCGAGGACGGCGACCTGGATGCCGCCTTCCTGGTCGAGGCCGGCCGCAAGATGGCCAGCACCCGCTGGACGCCGCTGTATGAAGAAGAGCTGGTGGTGATCGCCCCGCCCGGCGCGCCCGGCAAGGACGCGCGCCAGGTGCTGGCCAACAATCCATTCCTGCGTTTCGACCGCACCCAGCGCACGGGGCTGCAGATCGACCGCCTGCTGCGCCGCCTGGCCGTGCCGCTGAATGAATTCCTGGAATTGAACGCGATCGAGACCCTGATCGAGCTGGTGCGCCAGGAAGTCGGCGTGACGTTGCTGCCGCTGATCAATGGCTCGAACTGGCAACAGAGTCCGCAGTTGCGCATCCTGCCGCTGCCGGCCGACCTGGGGCCCTCGGCGCGCGCGATCGGCATGCTGGAACGGCGCGAGCATGCGCGCCAGGGCATCACCGCGGCGATCTGCGCGGCCTGCCACCCGGCCTTCGAGGCGGCGCAGATAGGCCGGATCTTCGTTCAGCGTGACGCTGAAGTCGTACCAGGCGTTGCTGTTGGCCAGCGGCCAGGCCTGTTCCACCTGCCCGCCCGCCGGCACGGTCAGCGTCCAGCGCTCGTGGTTCACGTAGTAGGCGTTGGGCGTGACCACGAAGGTGCACGGCGCGGCGCCATTGTTCATGAACTTGGCGTAGACATCGCCGTTGGCGATGTCGTAGCAGACGCGGATTTCGGCATCCAGCTGCGCCGTGCGCGCCAGGGCCAGGTCGCCGGCGAAATGCCGCAGGAAACCGTTGTGGCCCATCACCCACAGATCGTACTTGCCGCCGTCGACGGCGGCATCCCAGCGGCCCTCGAGCTGCTTGCCGGGTTCCACCGTATAGCGGCGCGGGATGCGGTCCAGATTCAACTTGTCATAGACATGGAACACCGAGGCCGGCACCGACATCTTGGGAAAGTCCGCCGTGTTGGCGAACACCAGGCCCACGGCGGAAGCACCCGCTTGCGCGCGGCAGCTGACGTGCTGCTCGTAGGGCAAGGCGCGCGAGTAGCGCACGCCGGTGCGCTGCTGCGGCTTGGCCTGCACGCTGGGATCGGGCACCGTGACCTGCGGCAGGGCCTGCTGGTCCGTGCGCAACTGATCGGCGCCGGCGCGCGTCAGCAGCTTCAGGTCCGGCAGCGTTTCATTGTTGGGCGTGACGAAGTTGAAGGCCGAGGTCAGGTCGCCCAGCACCGCGCGGCGCCACGGGCTGATGTTCTCTTCCTTGATCTTGAAGCGCGCTTCCAGGAAGCGCAGCACCGAGGTGTGGTCGAAGGACTGCGAGTTGACCCAGCCGCCGCGGCTCCAGGGCGAGACCACATACATCGGCACGCGCGGGCCCGGGCCATAGACGCGGTGATCGGCCGGGTCCTGCTGCGAGGGCCGGGTGTGACGATCCAGATCGGTAATGACCGTCGACGCGCCGGCCAGCGCGCCGCTGACGGCGCCGGCGGGCAGCGTGCCATCGGCGGTATCGAGCGAGGGCGCGGCGGGCGGCGGCACATGGTCGAAATAGCCGTCGTTCTCGTCGAAGTTGATCAACAGGACCGTCTTGCTCCAGACGTCCGGATTCGCGGTCAGCGCGTCCAGCGTCTCCTGGATGTACCAGGCGCCCTGCACCGGGCTCGACGGGCCAGGGTGCTCGGAGTAGTTGGCCGGCGCCACGATCCAGGACACCTGCGGCAGCGTGCCGTTGAGCGCATCGTCGCGCAGCGCCTTCAGGAAGCCGCCGTCCGGCATGGTGTTGGCCACGCCCTTGTACAGCGGATTGGCCGCGTCCACCGACGGCGACCACGGGGCGTTGGGATTGTTGCCCGCCAGTTCGTTGGCGCGGCGGAACTGCTTGAAGCCGGCCAGCGGGTTGTCGGTGAAGTTGTCCGGCAGGTTCTGGTAGACCTTCCAGGTCACGCCGTTTTCCTGCAGGCGCTCGGGATAGGTCTTCCAGCTCCAGCCGGTGCTGGACGCGCCCATGCTGTCCCACTGGTTGCGGGTCGACGGGCCGTTGCTCATCGCCAGCGGGTCATTGGTGCCGGTCCAGTGGAACAGGCGGTTGGTATTGGTGCCGCCATGCGTTGAACAGTGATAGGCATCGCACAGCGTGAAGGCTTCGGCCAGCGCGTACTGGAACTCCACCTCCTGCTGCTCGTAGTAGCCCATCGACTGGTTCTGCTTGTAGCGCGGCCATTGGTACATGCGGCCGCCGTCCCAGGCCTGCTGCGCGTCCATGTAGTCGTGCGGCGTGCCGGACACGCGCTGGGCATTGCCCTGCTTGCTGTCCAGGTGGTACGGCATGACCACGCGGGTGCCATTGTGCTGTTCCCAGACGCTGCGGTTCTGCGGCAGCGGGATGGTGATGCGGTCGCCGAAGCCGCGCACGCCCTTGTAGGTGCCGAAGTACATGTCGAACGAGCGGTTCTCCTGCATCAGGATGACCACGTGCTCGACGTCGTTGATGGTGCCGGTGCGGTTGTTCGCCGGAATCGCCAGCGCGCGCCGGATGGCCGGCGGGAACATCGACATGGCGGTCAGGCCCGCGGTCGAGGCGGCGGCGTTGCGCAGGAAGCGGCGCTTGCCGGCATGGACCAGGTCTTTATCGGACTTCACGGATTTCTTTCCTTTCGCGGTATTGGGCTGGGCGCGGCTCAGGGCGCGCAACGCAGTTCGGGCTTGGCCGGCGGCTGCGGCGTCACGGGCGGGTTGCCCGGATCGGCCTTGTCGTCGTCCTTGTCGCTGCCGCAGGCGGCCAGCGACACGCTCAGCGTCAGCGCCGCGCCCAGGCGCAGGGCATGGCGCAGGATCAGAGGGAGGTTCATGCTTTCTTTATCCTTGGAACATCAGGGGAACAGTTCGAACATCGACTTGCCGGACAGCGCCAGCGACTTGACCTCATCCTCGGTCAGCGCGCGCGACCAGAAGGCCAGGTCGTCGAAATACATGGTGTAGGGGCCCTTGGTGCCGGCGCAGCACACGCCGTACTTGCCGGTGCCGTCCTCGTTCAGCCCCAGGAAGGGACCGTAGCTGCCGGCGATCTGCGCGAAGTTGACCGCGCCCGTGGCGACCGAGCGCTTGGAAAAGCCCAGCTCGCTGTCATACACATAGGCGGTCATGGTCTTGGCCGGCTTGTCGATCACCATGGCGATATAGACGGGCTTGTTCGGCGTGAACTTCATGCCGGGACTCTGGACGTCAACGCGTGAGCCGCCGCCGGCCAGGTTGAAGCGCAGCTCCGGACCGGACCACTGGGCGATGGTGATGCCGGGGTTGCCGCCGGAGTTGTAGTCCTTGTTGCCCAGGATCGAGCGGTCGTTGGCGGTGCCATCGGACTGGTACCAGAAACCGATGGTGAAGACCTGCGTGGAGGTCAGCAGCCCGGCCGGGTATTGCCACTTGAACGCGCCCACGGGATCGCCGCTGCGCTCGTTCTGGAAGGTCTTGCCGAACACGCCCGGGCTCTTGAAGACCGGCGCCTGCACGCCGTCGAACGGCACGATGGAGCCGCCGCCAACCGCCTTGTCGGCGAGATCGCCCTCGAACGGGAAGTACATGGTCAGGCCGGTGCGCAGCGAGGCCAGCAGCTGCGGCGGCTTGACGTACACCACCGTGGCGCGCAGCGCGCTGGTCACGCCGCCCAGGGTGATGCCGTAATTGAGCACATGCGTGCCTTCCTCGGTGAAGGTGAAGCCGCTGTCCTCGTACTGCGTCGCCGTGGCGGGCAGCGTCGCGATCTTGGCGCCGTCGCGGGTGATCGTGATTTCGCCAGAGGCATCGCCCAGGCGCACCCAGCTCAGCGCCACGCGCTTGTTGTCCATGGACGTGCGCACCGATGTGCGACGCACCGAAGCGGCGCCCGACAGGGTCGAACCCGCCAGGTCGTTCTTGTCAGCGGCGGGCAAGGCGCCCAGGTAGCCCAGCACCGTGGGCGCGACATCCGCCGCGCTCGGCAGGTCGTACCAGCCCGAGTCCCAGCGACCGTCATAGGAGGCATCGTCGGCGCGGCCGCCCAGCATGGCGATGTTCATCGCCAGCGGCACGGTCTTGTTCTGCGACACCGGCGTGCTGTCGACGGCGCCCGGCCGGCCCGAGCCGCCCAGGCCATAGGCGCTGGTGGCGACCAGCAGCCAGTTTTCCTTCGGGTTCTGCGCGCGGCGCTCGGCGATCTGCTTGAGCAGCGCCGCCACGGCCGCGTCGGTCTTGCGCAACTCGGCGTCGTAGCCGGCGCCGAAGCCGGACTCGGCCGCCACGCGCGCCGGCCCGCCGAACTGAGCCACGACCACGTCATAGCCTTCATTGATGCGGTCGCGCGCCTGCGAGGCGACACAGTCGTCGGCGCCGGCGCAGTCGCTCAGGCTCAGCAGGTTGCCGGCCTTGCCGTCGGCGGCGAACAGGCCCGCCACGTCCGTCGAATTGAACGCCGCCGCGCTGCGCAGCGCCGGCTTGGCCTGCTTCAGGCGCGCGAACAGCGTCGCGCTCTTGATGACCTGGCCCGCCGTGTCGGCGCGCACGCCATGCTGGTCGGCCCATTGGCCAGTCAGCAGCGTGGCCCAACCCGGCGCCGGCAGCGTGGGCTGCTGCGTCGGCGCGCCGTTCACGCCGCCGGTCCAGGCGCGCGACAGCGTCAGCTGGGCCAGGCCCGGCAGCGACTTGTCGGCCACGCCGCGATGCCAGGCGTCATAGGTCGCGCCATCGACGCCGACGAACAGCACCTTGGTGGCCGCGACCGGATCGGGCTTGGTCGGCGGCGGCGCGACGGGCGCGGCCTCGTCATCGCCATTGTCTCCGCCGCAGGCGGCAAGCGATCCCAGCATCGCTAGCGCGACGCTCCATCGCTTCCAGTTCTTCAATTGCATGGTTCTTTCCCTTGTGACAGCACACTGATGTGATGGCCGACATGGTGCGGCCCCAAGGTGAAAGGTCAGTTAAGGGTAAGGAAGATTCGCTGATCGACGGATCAGGATTTTTTGCTTCAAGCCTCGAAGATCCCAAGCGCGCCGCTGTCGTTCACGGCCAGGACGCGGCCCTGTCATCAAGACCCGCTATAGTCGCGCGCATCGCCACACGCTCGCGCCTTGCCGCGCCGCACCCGCCATGCTGTCCTTGCGCCCCGCCCTGCCCTCCGCTCCTTCCCTGCTGCGCGTGCTCGCCATGCTGGCCGCCGCCGGCGGCATCGGCCTGTGGGGCGCGACGCTGTTCGCGCCGCGTCCCGCCGCCATGCCGCCCGCGCTGGCCCCCGCCGCGCCACGCGCGCCTGACAATGGCCCGGTGGCGCTGTGGTTCGGCAAGGACGAGGCGCTGCGCACGCAGATCAGCGTGCTGGGCGTGATCGCCGGCAATGACGGCGCGGCCGTGCTCAGCGTGGACGGCGGCCCGCCGTCGGCCTGGCGGCTGGGCGACGAGATCGCGCCCGGCATCGCGCTGCGCGGCATCGAGGCCGGCGCCGTGATCGTCGAGCAAGGCGGGCGCAGCAGCCGCCTGCCCGCGCCCCTCATGCCGCCAGCGCCCGCCGCGATCACGCCGGCGCGCTGACCACATATTGCTGTCATATTTCATGTCCACAATTCCCGTCTTCGAATTCAGACCGGAGTTGTAAAGTGCGTCAGTCAGCGCGCGGGCTAGCCCGCCAGCGGGGGTTCACCCTGATCGAGATCATGGTGGTCATCGTCATCATGGGCATCCTGGCGGCCCTGATCGTGCCCCGCGTGCTGGACCGGCCCGATCAGGCCCGGCAGGTCGCCGCGCGCCAGGACATCGCCGGCATCATGCAGGCGCTCAAGCTCTACCGGCTCGACAACGGCCGCTATCCGACCACGACCCAGGGCCTGCGCGCGCTGGTCGAGAAACCCGAGGGCGCGGCCAACTGGCGCGGCTATCTGGACAAGCTGCCCAACGATCCCTGGGGCCATCCCTATCAATACCTGAGCCCCGGCGTGAAGGGCGACATCGACGTGTTCTCGTTCGGCGCCGACAACAAGCCGGGCGGAGAAGGCGGCGATGCCGACATCGGCTCCTGGGAACTCTGAGCGCGGCTTCACGCTCGTCGAGGTGCTGGTCGCGCTGGTGATCGTCGCCATCGCCGCCAGCCTGGTCAGCCTGTCCGTGGGCCGGGGCGACAACCGGCTGCGCGCCGATGCCCAGCGCCTGGCCGACGCCTTCGCGGTGGCCCAGGGCGAGGCCCGCAGCGACGGCCGCCCCATCCGCTGGCTGGCCGACGCTCAGGGCTGGTCCTTCGAGCGGCCCGGCCGCGCCGACGAGCCGGCCGCGTCCACGCATGCCGCCGCGCCCGCCGACAGACTGGAACGCGATCCGATCCTGCGCCCGGCGCGCTGGAGCGCCGGGTCCGTGGACATCCGGCTCGATCCGTCCCG
Organism: Achromobacter sp. 1011791174; assembly: GCF_059760925.1. Taxonomy (NCBI): domain Bacteria; kingdom Pseudomonadati; phylum Pseudomonadota; class Betaproteobacteria; order Burkholderiales; family Alcaligenaceae; genus Achromobacter; species Achromobacter sp. 1011791174. Next base: position 46,800 of record NZ_JCBANH010000036.1, on the reverse strand, counting down.
GCCGCTGGTCTTCAACACCGAGTGGGTCGCCGATCCGCTCGTCCTGCATCTGCGCGCGGGCGAAGCCAGCGTGACGCTGCTGCGCGACGCCGCCGGCCGCTATGAAGTCCGCTGACGATGCCGCACGCTGACATGCGCCGCGCGCCTCAGACGGGCCGCACGCGCCTGCGCCGCCAGCGCGGCCTGACCCTGATCGAGGTGCTGGTGGCGCTGGCCATCATCGCGGTCGCGCTGGCCGCCGCGCTGCGCGCCACCGGCCTGATGGCGGCCAACAACCGCGCCTTGCAGGACAAGGCGCTGGCCCTGATCGCCGCGCAGAACGCGCTGGTGCAGCTGCGGCTGGAACAGACCCTGCCCGCGGCCGGCTCGCGCACCCAACCCTGTCCGCAAGGCGGACTGCGGCTGGAGTGCGAGCTGGTCTTCACCAATTCCATGAACCGCAGCTTCCGCCAGGTCTCCGTGCGCGTGCGCGACGCGGATGCGCCGCGCGGCGGCGCGCTGGCGCAGCTGGACGGGCTGCTGTCGAGCCTGCGATGAGAGCGCCCCCCGCCCGCCGCGCCCAGCGCGGCTTCACGCTGATCGAAGTGCTGGTCGCGCTGGCGCTGATGGCGCTGGTCAGCCTGATCTCATGGCGCGGCCTGGCCAGCGTCTCCAGCGCGCGCGACTGGATCGAATCGCAGGCCGAGGACACCGACGCCATCGTGCGCAGCCTGGGCCAGCTGGGCCGCGACGTGGAGCTGTCCTACGACGGCCCGATGTTCGATCCCGTCGGCGGCGACGCGGTCGCGCTGTCGGCCGGCGTGCGCCTGCTGCGCCCGCCCAGCGGCGGCGTCGTGCTGGAGATCCTGCGCCCGCATCCGGACAGCCCCGGCCTGTGGCAGCGCGTGCACTGGCGCGTGCGTCCCGACGGCCTGTGGCGTGCCAGCGGCGCCGCGTCCGCGCGCGGCCCGCTGCCGCCGGTCGGCGACGGCGCGCTGTTGCTGCCCGGCGTCAGGGGCATGACGCTGCGCGTCTGGATTCCCGGCACCGGCTGGGCCGAGGCCGCCCGCGCCGCGTCGGCCACCGCCGCGACCGGCCTCGAAGTCACCGTGCAGCGCGGCGACGCGCAGGCCCCGCAACGCTATTCGCGCGTGATGGAGCTGCCATGACCTGCCCCATTTCTCGCCCGATTTCTCGCCCCATCCCCGCCTCGCCCCGGCGCGATCAGCGTGGCGCCGCCGTGATCAGCGCGCTCATCATCGTCGCCATCGTGGCGGCGCTGACCACCAGCCTGTTCCAGCGCCAGACCGCCAGCGTGCGCCGGCTGGAGAACGAGCAGTCGCGCCTGCAGGCCCGCATGCTGCTGGCCGGCGGCATCGACTGGGCGCGGCTGGTGGTGCGCGACCACGGCAAGCGCGAGGCGGTCACGCGCAAGGACCAGATCTGGGCCACCCCCATCCTGGACACGCGCATCGAGCGTCCCGGCGACGAGCGCGTGGCCGTGTTCTCCGGCGGGCTGGAGGACGAACAGGGCAAGTACAACCTGTACAACCTGGCGCGCGCCGGCGTGCCGCAGCCTGCCGAGGAACAGGTGCTGCTGCGGCTGCTGGGCCTGCTGCGCCTGCCGGACACGCTGGCGCCGCGCATCATCGACATCGTGGCCATGGGCCAGCCGCCGGCGCAGCCCGCCGAAGCGCCGCCCTCCGCAGCGCAGCCGCCCGCCCGCGCGCCGCTGCCGCGCGGCGTGCAGGAACTGGGCGCCGCGCTGGGCCTGGATCCCGCCGTGCGCGACGAACTGCAACGCACCATGACGCTGCTGCCCGCCAACACGCAGGTCAACGTCAACACCGCCCCGCCCGAAGTCATTGCCGCGTTGGCGCCTGGCCTGTCGATCAGCCAGGCCCGCGCCATCGCCGGCGAGCGCGACCGGGGCAACGCCTTCAACAATAGCGGCGACTTCGCCAACCGCCTGGCGGGGGCCGGCTTCAAGGGCACGCCGCCCGCCGTCGTCACGGCCAGCGGCTGGTTCATGGCGCGCGGCGTGGTGGTCTACGAACGCGCCCGCCTCACGGCGCAGGCGCTGCTGCGCGCGACGCCCGGCGCGGCGCCCGCGACCGTCTGGATGAGAGAAGACAATTGAAGAACACCTTACGCATCGCCCTTCCCCCCTTGGCCACGCTGGGCGCGGACACGCCGCTGCCCTATGCCTGGTTCGACCGGCGCGGCCGTTGCGCGCGGCAGGGCGAGCTGGCGCTGCGCGCGCTCGGCCAGGCCTATGCGCAGCCGGCCTGCGAGGCGGTGCTGCATCCCGAGGACGTGATCGCGTCCTCGCTGCAGATCCCCGCACTGCCCAAGGCGCGCCAGGCCGCCGCCGTGCGCAGCGTGCTGGAACCCATGATCCTGGGCGACATGGACGACCTGGCCATCGGCCACGGCCCGCGCGCGGCCGATGGCAGCGTGGCGCTGGCCTGGACGCCGCGCGAGCCGCTGCGGCGCGCCTGGGCGCTGCTGGGCGAACATGGGCTGCGCGTGCGCGCGCTGATCGCGCCACAGACGCTGGCACCCGTGGCCGACGCGCCGCTGCGCGAACCCGGCGATCCGCGCTGGCAGGCTGCCGCGCCATCCTGGTCGCTGGCCACGCCGCAATGGGCGCCGACCCGCGTCTCGCGCTGGCGTCCGGTGTGGCGCTGGACCGCGATCGCCTGCGCGATCTGGCTGGGCGGCCTGAACCTGTATGCCGCGCAGTTGCGCGGCGAAGCCCGCTCATTGCAGACACAGATGCGCGAACAAGTGCAGAAGGCCTACCCCAGGCTGCCCGTGGTGCTGGATGCCGCGCGCCAGGCGCGCCAGGAGCTGGACGCGCTGCTCGCCAGACAGGGTTCGTCGTCGGCCGGCGACTTCCTGCCGCTGGCGCGCGCCACGGCCCAGGCCATGCCCTTCGCCGCCGACCGCGTCGCGCGCCTGTCCTACGCCGACCACGCCCTCACGCTGACCCTGGCCGATGCCGGCGAGCAGGCGCAGCGCGTGGCCGAAACGCCCGCACTGGTGCAACAAGCCGCCGCGCTGGGCCTGAAACTCGAACGCGGCGACAAGGACGCCACCTGGCGCATCACGCCCGCCCAACCATGAACCTGATCGACAAACTCCACGCTTCCTGGCGCGCCAGCCAGCAACGCTACGCCCCCGCCGTCCACCGCGCCCGCCAAGGCTGGCAGGCGCTGGCGCCGCGCGAACGCCGGCTGGTCCAGTGCGCCGGCGCCGTGCTGGGCGCCGCGCTGGTCTGGACGCTGCTGATCGAGCCGCCGTTGAAGACGCTGAATCAATACCGCGACGAACTGCCGAAGCTGCGCGCCCAGGCCGCGCAGGTGGCCGACCTGACCGCCCAGGCCGAGCTGCTGCGCCGCCGCGCCCCCGCCGCCTCCAGCGCCATGCCCGCCGCCGAGGAGCTGGCCGCCAGCCTGGCCCGCGCGGGCCTGTCGGCCGAGCAATGGAAGCTGGAGCCGGCCGAAGGCAAATCCCCCGCGCTGGTCCTGATCGTGCGTCAGGCGCCGTCGTCGGTGCTGATGAACTGGCTCGACGGCGCCAGCCGCGACTGGGGCCTGACGGTGGCTGGCGCGGAACTGGAGCGCGCCGCCAATCCCCATGGCCGTCCGCTGCCGGGCCTGGTCAACGGCCGCGTCACGCTCGCGCCCGCCGCCGGGCAGGCATCCTGATGGCCTTGCCCCGCCCGTCCCGGCGCGGCCTCCTCCTGGCCCTGGCCTGTTCCGTCGCCGCGCTGCTGGCGGCGCTGGCCGCGCTGCCCGCCCGCTGGCTGCTGCTGGCCGCGCCGCAAGGCGGCATCGTCAGCCTGGCCGACGCCAGCGGCACCGTCTGGAACGGCAGCGCCTGGATCGCGCTGGGCCCGCCCGGCGCGCGCCGCGTGCTGCCGCAGGCCCTGCAATGGCAATGGCATTGGCGCACGCTGGAAATGGAACTGCGCCATCCCTGGCTGCAAGGCCCGCTGCGGCTGAGCCCCGGCTGGACCGGCGCCACGCTGTCGGCGCAGTCGCTGCGCGCGCCGGCCGCCGCGCTGTCGGCGCTGGGCGCGCCCTGGAACACGCTGGCGCCGCAAGGCACGCTGGAACTCAAGTGGCAGACGCTGCCGCTGGGCGGCCGCCTGCCCGCCGGGCCATTGGCCGAACTGCGCTGGCGCGACGCCGCCACCGCGCTGGCGCCGGTCAATCCGGTGGGCAGCTACGTGTTGCGCCTGCAAGGCGATGGCAAGTCCGGCGGCGCGCTGGCCTTGAGCACGGAAAGCGGCTTGCTGGACGTCAGCGGCCAGGGCAGCCTGAGCCCGCGCGGCGCGAAGTTCCAGGGGCGCGCGACCTATGCCGCCAAGGCGGACGTGGCCGAACGCGCGGCGCTGGACGGCCTGCTGTCCGCGCTGGGACGACGGTCGGAGGATGTGGTGACGTTCGGGACGGGCGGTTGAACGGCCCGGCCGGATAGCCTGTCACGGCCCTGCAACGTCGTGGCCCAGCTCACGGGCCGCGCGTTCGAACCAACCAAGGACCGAACGCCAGTGCTCGTCTCCATAGAGGCGCCGGAACCGGGCGGTCTCCACGCTGCCGCCATCGCGCCACGCGGCAATACGCTCCGACACATAAGCCTGGCTCAGGGCCAGACCGCAGTCGACGACGATGCAATGCCGCCACTGTTCAAACGTCTGGGGAATCATCGCTGCTTGCTCCCGGTATCTGCCCCGATCATTTTTGATATGTTATAACATTAATAATACAAACGAATGCCCGCCTGGCCGACGGCCCGGGACACACATTTCATGAAGCCCTCCTGTAGCCCGTTTTCCCTGACCCGAACAAAAAGGAGCCCCTCATGAAAGTGCTGTCCTCGCTGAAAGATGCCAAGACCCGCCACCGCGACTGCCAGGTCGTGCGCCGTCGCGGCCGGATCTACGTCATCTGCAAATCCAATCCACGCTTCAAGGCCCGCCAGGGCGGCGCCAGGAACCGGAACGCCTGATGCGTGACCTGGACGTGGCCATCGTCGGCGCCGGCGCGGCCGGCATCGGCATGGCGCTGGCGCTGCAAAAGGTGCCGGGACTGAACTTCGGCGTGTTCGAGGCCGGCAGGATCGGCGAGTCGTTCCGGCGCTGGCCCGCGCAAACGCGCTTCATCACGCCATCCTTTCACAGCAATCCCTTCGGGCTGGCGGACCTGAACGCCGTCAACGAACCGAGTTCGCCCGCGATCCACAGCGGCGCCGAGCACCCGAGCGGCGCCCAGTACGCCGACTATCTGGCCTTCGTCGCCCAGGGGCATGCGCTGCCTGTCGCCAGCTATTGCAAGATCGCGGCCGTCCACCCCGTTCCGGGCGGCGGCTTCCTGCTCGATACGCCGAAGGGCACGCTGCGGGCCGGCTTCCTGATCTGGGCAACCGGCGAATTCCAGTTTCCCGATCTGACGCCCTTTCCCGGCGCCGCATGGTGCCCGCACTATGCGCTGGTGGCCGATTGGAACCACTTCGATGCCCACCGCTACACCGTGATCGGCGGCTATGAAAGCGGCGTGGACGCGGCCATCAACCTGGCCAGGCTGGGTCGCGAGGTCCGGCTGCTGGTCCGCAAATCCACATGGGATCAACAGGCCTCTCACGATCCCAGCCTGTCGCTGTCGCCCTACAGCCGGCAGCGGCTCTACGACGCGGCCGACAGCGGCCGGCTGGAGATCGTCTTTGGCGTCGATGTGATCGGCGTGACGCGGCACGAGAAAGGCGGCTTCCGCATCCACGCGGGCGATGGCCGCTACTGGGATGAGCGACAGGCGCCGATACTGGGCACCGGCTTCGCCAAGGGCGGCGGCGCGCGGCAGATCGCGGGCCTGTGGGCCTGGGACGACGATGGCCGGGTGCTGCTGACGGAAGCCGACGAATCCACCATCACGCCCGGCCTGTTCCTGGTCGGCCCGCAAGTGCGGCACGACCGGCGCATCTATTGCTTCATCTACAAGTTCCGCCAGCGCTTCGCCATGATCGCGCAGGGCATCGCCCAATGCCTGGACAAGGACATCGGCGCGCTGCAATCCCCCGGCGGCGCCTGGGGCCCCTTCGGCAATAGCGAATGCTGCGAGGGCTGCGAATGCTGATGGCGTACGCGCGCCTGCTGCGTTCGGGATGGATTTCGCTGCTGCTGGCCGGCGCCATTCTCGCCGGCGCGCTCGTCGGCCATGCCTGGCCCGAGGCCGGCGCCGCCCTGGGCGACCAGGTCGATCGCACGCTGCTCGCCCTGGTGGGCCTGCTCTTTTTCGGCGCGCGCTTCGACGCCCTGGCGCGCCTGCGGGGCTACGCAAGGGGCATGGCGCTGATCGTGGGGACCAACTACCTGCTTGTCCCCGCCATCGGGCACATCATCGCGTCCGTCGCGCTGCCGTCCCAGCCGCTGTTCATGACCGGGCTGATGATCTACTTCATGGCGCCCTGCACCGACTGGTTCCTCGGCTTCACGCGGCTGGCCCACGGCAATGTGGCGCTGGGCGCGGCGCTGATCCCCGTCAACATCGTCATGCAGCTGCTGCTGTACCCCGTCTTTCTACAACTCTACACGCACAGCGCGGCCGAGGTGGGCGCCGGCGTCATGGCCGACACGCTGCTGCACTGGTTCCTCGTCCCCCTCGCCGTGGCGGTGCTGGCGCATCTCGGCCTGCGCCGGCTGCTCGGCCAGGCGCGCCTCGGACTCCTGCTTGCCTGCGCGGACCGCCTGACGCCCTGGCTGATCGCGGCGCTGGTCATGCAGATCTTCGCCGCCCATGTCGCGGTCATCCTGGAGCATCGCGACCTGTTCACCTGGATCTTGCTGGCCGTTTTCCTGTTCTTCGTCCTGACGTATTTCCTGGGCGAAGGCATCAGCCGGCTGGCGCGCCTGCCCTATCCCGACCACGCCTTGCTCACGATGAGCATCGCCGCCCGCAACGCCCCGCTGATGCTGGCGGTGACCATCGCCGCCCTGCCCGGCCAGCCTTTGATCTACGCCGCGCTCATCATCGGCATGCTGGTGGAGTTTCCGCATCTGACTTTGCTCAGGCGCCTGCTGCTCGGCCGGCATGCCCGAGGTGTCCCATTGATCCCGGCTCCGCCCGACAGAGCGACTCACGCTCGCAGTTCAACGCCATAGCTCACGCTCATCTCGGTCTTGCCCGACGGCGTGAGCGCCGGCCGCGCCTCGCCCGCCTGCGCGAATCCCGCCCGCACCAGCACGCGCTCGGACGCGGGATTCTCGCGTACAGTGCGCGCGCGCAAGCGCTTCAGGCCCAGGCCGCGCGCCAATTCCATCGCCAGCGCCAGGGCCCGCCCCGACGCCTGCCGTCCACGATGCTGCGGCGCGATCCAATAGCCGACCTCGGCGTCCTCGGCGCTGACGTCGAAGATCACCAGGCTGCCCAGGAACGCCTCCGATGCCGCGTCGGCGATGGTCAGCACCGCCAGCGTTCCCTCGCGCAGACCGTCCGCGATCACGCCGTCGATCAGATCGCGCACGAGCTCCGGCGTGTATTGCTTCAGGGGAAGATGGGCGTAGCGCTGCACCAGCTCGTCATCCGTGCCCGCGGCATATGCCGGCGCATCCTCGACAGACATGGGGCGGATGCTGACCCTGCCGTCCGAGACGGGCAAGGCCGCGAGAAAGTCACAGGTCGCGCCGGCGCCGCCGCGCGTGTCGTCCAATCCAGCCATCGATGCTCCAGGCGTTGTTTCAACTGCCCCGGACTATACCTGCTCCGGCTGCGGGGCCAGCCGCCGCGCCGCGCATGTCCGCGCGCCACCACTCGTCCCTGAACCTGCCCTTCAGCCACGCGACCAGTTCCCGCACCTTGGCCGGCACCATGCGCGGCGACGGATACACCGCGTGGATCTCCTGGCCGGGCAGGCGCCAGTCCTCCAGCAGCGGCAGGATGGCGCCCCGGCGCAGGTCTTCGTCGGCCACATAGCGCGGCAGCACGGCGATGCCGAAACCGTCGCGGGCGGCGTCCAACAGCACGGACAGGTTGTTCGAGCGCAGCCGTTCCCTCACCGGAATGGCCAGGGTCTGCGCGCCGCCGCCGGCGAAATGCCAGATGGCGTCGCCCTGCGCGGTGCTGTAGACCAGCGCCTCGTGATCGGCCAGCGCCTCGGGCCGGGCGGGCGCGCCGCGCCGTTCCAGGTAAGCGGCCGACGCGACCACGACCCAGGGGCTGTTGCCCAGGTAGGTCGCGCCCAGCGAGGAATCGGCCAGCCGGCCCATGCGCACCGCCACGTCCACGCCCTGCTCGACCAGATTGACGTAGCGGTCGTCGAAGCTCAGGTCCACCGTCAGCAGCGCATGGTCGCGCATGAAGTCCAGCACCATCGGCGCCAGCACGCGACGGCCGAAGGCGACCGAGGTGCTGATGCGCAGCGTTCCTTGAACCTGCGACTGCGTCAGCGCGGCCACGGAGCGGGCTTCCTCGTCGTGGTGCACGATGAGCTTGCATTTCTCGTAGTAGCGGATGCCGACGTCGGTGGGCGACACGCCATGCGTGGACCGATGCAGCAGGCGCGCGCCGAGTTCCTGCTCCATGCGGGCGACCTGCTTGGTCGCCGCGGGCTGGCCGATGCCCAGCTCGAGCGCCGCGCGGCTGAAGGAGCCCAGGTCCACCACCCGGGTGAACAGGCGTAGCGCTTTGATCCGATCCATGTCGCGATTAGAGTCCGAGTCGCCTTCGATCCGGTATTCCACCATGGAATATGCGTCATTCGCCATACCCGTCTTCCGTCGCCGGGCCCGACTTGGGACCATCTGTCCCACCCCTAGTCGGCACCGCAGGAGATGCGCATGGCCAAGATGAGGGCGGCAATGGCCGCCGTGCTGGTTCTCGAGAAGGAAAACGTCACGCAGGCGTTCGGCGTGCCGGGCGCCGCCATCAACCCGTTCTACGCGGCCTTGCGCGAGCGGCAGAGCATCGCCCACGTGCTGGCGCGCCACGTCGAGGGCGCCTCGCACATGGCCGAGGGCTATACCCGCGCCCAGGCCGGCAATATCGGCGTGTGCATCGGCACCTCGGGGCCGGCCGGCACCGACATGATCACGGGACTGTACTCGGCCAGCGCCGACAGCATCCCCATCCTGTGCATCACCGGCCAGGCCCCGCGCGCCCGCCTGTACAAGGAGGACTTCCAGGCGGTGGACATCGAGTCCATCGCCAAGCCGGTGACCAAGTGGGCGGTCACCGTGCGCGAGCCGGCGCTGGTGCCGCGCGTGCTGCAGCAGGCCTTTCACCTGATGCGCTCGGGCCGCCCCGGCCCGGTGCTGGTGGACCTGCCCTTCGACGTGCAGATGGCCGAGATCGATTTCGATATCGACACCTACGAACCCTTGCCGGTGTACCAGCCCCGCGCCACGCGCAAGCAGGTCGAGAAGGCGCTGGACATGCTGGCCGCGTCCGACCGCCCCCTGATCGTGGCCGGCGGCGGCGTCATCAACGCCGACGCGTCCGCGCTGCTGGTGGAGCTGGCCGAGCTGACCGGCGTGCCGGTCATCCCCACGCTGATGGGTTGGGGCGCGATACCCGACGACCATCCGCTGATGGCCGGCATGTGCGGCCTGCAGACCAGCCACCGCTACGGAAACGCCACGCTGCTGGCCAGCGATTTCGTGCTGGGCCTGGGCAACCGCTGGGCCAACCGCCACACCGGTTCCGTCGAGACCTATGTGCGCGGCAGGAAGTTCGTGCACGTGGACATCGAACCCACGCAGATCGGGCGCGTCTTCAACCCGGACCTGGGCATCGTGTCGGACGCCGGGGCGGCGCTGGCGCTGTTCATCGAGGTGGCGCGCGAGCGCAAGGCCGCCGGCCGGCTGCGCGACTACACGGAGTGGGCGGCGCGCTGCGCCGAGCGCAAGCGGCTGATGCGGCGCCGGACGGATTTCGACAACGTGCCGATCAAGCCGCAGCGCGTCTACGAGGAAATGAACGCGGCGTTCGGCCGCGACACGATCTATGTGTCCACCATCGGCCTGTCGCAGATCGCCGGGGCGCAGTTCCTGCACGTCTACGGCCCGCGCCGCTGGATCAACTGCGGCCAGGCCGGTCCGCTGGGCTGGACCGTGCCGGCCGCGCTGGGCGTGGTCGCGGCCGATCCGTCGCGGATGGTGGTGGGCCTGTCCGGCGACTATGACTTCCAGTTCATGATCGAAGAGCTGGCGGTGGGCGCGCAGTTCAACCTGCCCTACGTGCAGGTGCTGGTGAACAACAGCTACCTGGGCCTGATCCGCCAGGCGCAGCGCGGCTTCGACATGGACTACTGCGTGCAGCTGGCCTTCGAGAACCAGAACGTATCGGACCCCGCGCTGCAGGGCTACGGCGTGGACCACGTGCAGGTGATCCAGGGCCTGGGCTGCAAGGCGATCCGCGTCACCGACCCGGGCAAGCTGCGGGCCTCGCTGCTGGAGGCGCAGGCGCTGGCGCGCAAGCACCGCGTGCCCGTGGTGGTGGAAGTGATCCTGGAACGGGTCACCAATATCGCCATGGGCACCGAGATCGACAACATCATCGAGTTCGAGGACATCGACTGCCGCCATCCCGAAGGCGCCAAGGGCCTGGCCGAGGCCGGCCTGCTGGCCTAGCGCCGTCCGGTCGCGGCCTGCCTCCAAGGACGGCCGCATTCCGTTTCCCGCCATCTTGCTTCAGTGAGAGTTCCATGCCCCGCTATGCCGCGAACCTGACCATGCTGTACACCGAAGTCCCCTTCCTGGACCGCTACGCCCTCGCCGCCGAGGACGGCTTCGAGGCCGTCGAGTTCCTGTTCCCCTACGCCTGGCCCGCCTCGGAGATCCGCCGCCGCCTCGACGACTACGGTCTTGAGCTGGTCCTGCACAACCTGCCGGCCGGCGACTGGGACGCCGGCGAGCGCGGCATCGCCTGCCACCCGGACCGGGTCGAGGAATTCCGCGCCGGCGTCGACCGCGCCATCGAGTACGCCCAGGCGCTGGGCGTGAAGCAGCTGAACTGCCTGGCCGGCAAGGCGCCCGCCGGCGTCGAGGACGCGCGCCTGCGCGCCACCTTCATCGACAACCTGCGCCATGCCGCCGGCGCCCTGAAACAGGCGGGCCTGAACCTGCTGATCGAGCCGATCAACACCCTGGACATTCCCGGCTTCTACCTGAACCGCACGGCCCAGGCCGCCGCCATCCTGGCCGAGACCGGCGCGGACAACGCCTTCCTGCAGTACGACATCTATCACGCGCAGCGCATGGAGGGCGAGCTGGCGGCCACGCTGCGCCAGTACTTCCCGCTGATCCGCCACGTGCAGCTGGCCGACAACCCGGGCCGCAACGAACCCGGCACCGGCGAGATCAACTATCCCTATCTGCTCGCCCTGCTGGACCGGCTCGGCTACGCCGGCTGGGTCGGCTGCGAATACAAGCCCGCCACCACCACGGCCGCCGGCCTGGGCTGGCGGCAAGCGCTGGCGCGGTGACGCCCGCCCGGCTCCGCCTTCACAACAACACGCGTTTTCCCTTCCGCAGGAGACAAGCAATGACTGCATCGCCGCTCAAGATCGGTTTCGTCGGCCTGGGCATCATGGGCGCGCCCATGGCCGGGCACCTGGCCCGCGCCGGCCACCCGCTCTACGTGCACACGCTGGGCAAGATGCCCGGCGAGATCGCCGAGACCACCGCCGTGCCCTGCCTGAACGGGCGCGACGTGGCCGAGCGCTCGGACATCGTCTTCATCATGGTGCCGGACACGCCCGACGTGGAGTCCGCGCTGTTCGCGCAGCACGGCATCGCCGCCGGCCTGGCCGAGGGCAAGACCGTGGTCGACATGAGCTCGATCTCGCCGATCGCCACCAAGCGCTTTGCCGAGAAGATCCGCGCGCTGGGCTGCGACTACCTGGACGCGCCGGTCTCGGGCGGCGAGGTTGGCGCCCGCAACGCCACGCTGTCCATCATGGCCGGCGGCGACGAGGCGGTCTTCGCGCGCGTGAAACCGCTGTTCGAGCTGATGGGCAAGAACATCACCTTGGTGGGCGGCAACGGCGACGGCCAGACCGCCAAGGTGGCCAACCAGATCATCGTGGCCCTGAACATCCAGGCGGTGGCCGAGGCGCTGCTGTTCGCGGCGCGCGCCGGCGCCGACCCGGCGCGCGTGCGCCAGGCGCTGATGGGCGGCTTCGCGTCCAGCAAGATCCTGGAAGTGCACGGCGAGCGCATGATCAAGCGCAGCTTCGACCCGGGCTTTCGCATCGAGCTGCACCAGAAGGACCTGAACCTGGCGCTGTCCAGCGCCCGCGCGCTGGGCGTGTCGCTGCCCAACACCGCCACGGCCCAGGAAATGTTCAACGCCTGCGCCGCGCACGGCGGCAAGGCCTGGGATCATTCGGCGCTGGTGCGCGCGCTGGAGCAGCTGGCCAATTTCGAGATCGGCCAGCAGGCCTGAGCCATGCACAGCCCCGACGCCCTGCTGCGCCGCATGTTCGACGCCATGGTCGCCTCCGCCCAGCCGGAGCGCTGCGTGGCCGCGCACCTGCCCGCGCCGGACACGCTGCGCGGCGGCCGCGTCATCGTCATCGGCGCCGGCAAGGCCTCGGCGGCGATGGCCCAGGCGGTCGAATCCCGCTGGGACGGGCCCCTGACGGGCCTGGTGGTCACGCGCCACGGCTATGCGGCGCCCTGCGCGCGCATCGAGATCGTCGAGGCCGCCCATCCGGTGCCCGACGAGGCCGGGCTGCGCGCCGCCCGCCGCATGCTGGACCTGGTGAGCGGCTTGCGCCCGCAAGACACCGTGCTGTGCCTGATCTCGGGCGGCGGCTCGGCCCTGCTGCCGCTGCCGCTGGACGGCCTGACGCTGCGGGACAAGCAGGCCGTCAACCGGGCGCTGCTGGCCAGCGGCGCGACCATCAGCGAAATGAACTGCGTGCGGCGCCACCTGTCCGCGATCAAGGGCGGCCGGCTGGCGGCGGCCTGCCATCCGGCGCGGGTCATCACCCTATTGATGTCCGATGTGCCGGGCGACCGGCCGCTGGACATCGCATCCGGCCCCACCTGCGCCGATCCCACCACCTGCGCCGACGCGCTGGACATCGCGCAGCGCTACGGCATCGCCCTGCCCGAGGCCGCGCTGGACGCGCTGCGCTCGGGCCGCGCCGAGTCCGTCAAACCCGGCGATCCGCGCCTGGCGCGCGCCGAGATCCGCATGGTGGCCACGCCGCAGATGGCGCTGGAGGCGGCCGCCGCCGTGGCGCGCCAGGCCGGCTATGACGCCCACATCCTCGGCGACGCTCTGGAAGGCGAGGCGCGCGACGTCGGCAAGGTGCTGGCCGGCATCGCGCTGCAGGCCGCCGAGCGCGAACAGCCATTCCGCCCGCCCTGCGTGCTGCTGTCGGGCGGCGAAACCACCGTGACCGTGCGCGGCCAGGGCAGCGGCGGACGCAATGTCGAATGCCTGCTGTCGCTGGCGCTGGCGCTGCGCGGCCATCCGCGCATACACGCCCTGATGGCCGACACGGACGGCGTGGACGGCGCCGAGGACATCGCCGGCGCCCGCATCGGCCCGCAGACGCTGGCGCGCGCCTGGGCGCTGGGCATCAAGCCCGCGCAGTCCCTGGCCGACAACGACGGCCACGGTTTCTTCAAGGCGCTGGGCGCCTCGATCGTGACCGGCGCCACGCGCACCAACGTCAATGATTTCCGCGCCATCCTCATCGACGCCAAGCCCGGCGACCCCTGGCCCGACGCCGCGCAAGCCCCCGCCCCCGCTTTCACACAGAGAACCTGAGCCATGTCCCTACGCCGCAATCGCCGCGCCAAGATCGTCGCCACGCTGGGTCCGGCCAGCAGCGACCGCGATACCCTCCGCAGCCTGTTCCATGCCGGCGTGGACGTGTTCCGGCTGAACTTCAGCCACGGCAGCGCCGAGGATCACGCGGTCCGCATGGCCATCCTGCGCGAGATCGAGGCCGAGACCGGCCGCCCCATCGGCGTGATGGCCGACCTGCAAGGCCCCAAGCTGCGCGTGGGCGCCTTCGCGCAGGGGCCGGTGCAATTGCAGCCCGGCCAGCGCTTCCGCCTGGACCTGGACCCGCGCCCCGGCAACGCCGAGCGCGTCTGCCTGCCCCACCCCGAGATCTTCGCCGCGCTGGCGCCCGGCGCCGAGCTGCTGCTGGACGACGGCCGCCTGCGCCTGCGCGTCGACGCCTGCGACGCGGCCAGCGCGGACACCCAGGTGCTGGTGGGCGGACGACTGTCCGAACGCAAGGGCGTCAACGTGCCGGGCGTGGTGTTGCCGATCTCCGCGCTCACGCCCAAGGACCTGCGCGACCTGGACACGGCGCTGGCGCTGGGCGCCGACTGGATCGCGCTGTCCTTCGTGCAGCGGCCCGAGGACATCATCGAGGCCCGCGAACGGATCGGCGACCGCGCCCGCATCATCGCCAAGCTGGAGAAGCCCTCGGCGGTCGAGCGGCTGGACGAGATCATCGCCCAGGCCGACGCGCTGATGGTGGCGCGCGGCGACCTGGGCGTGGAACTGCCGGCCGAACAGGTGCCCGCGATCCAGAAGCGCGCCGTGCGCGGCTGCCGCCGCGCCGGCAAGCCGGTGATCGTGGCCACGCAGATGCTGGAATCCATGATCGAAAGCCCCGTGCCCACGCGCGCCGAGGCCTCCGACGTGGCCACCGCCATCTACGACGGCGCGGACGCCGTCATGCTGTCGGCCGAATCCGCCACCGGCAAGCACCCGCAGGCCGCGGTCGCGATGATGAGCCGCATCATCGAGGGCACCGAGGCCGATCCGCAGTACCGCCAGCTGATCGACGCCTCGCATTCCCCCGCCGTGCCGGGCCAGTCGGACACGGCCCAGGCCGTGTGCTGCGCGATGCGCCACGCCGCCGCGCTGCTCAAGGCGGCCGCGATCGTCTGCTTCACCAGTTCCGGCGCCACCAGCCTGCGGGCGGCGCGCGAACGGCCCGAGGCGCCGGTGCTCAGCCTCACGCCCAGCCTGGCGGCCGCGCGGCGGCTGACGCTGGTGTGGGGCGTGCATTCCGTGCATGTGGACGACGTGGCCGACATCGCGCAGTCCACCCGCCTGGCCTGCGCCGTCGCGACGCAGGAGCGCTTCTGCAGCGCAGGACAGACGCTGGCGATCATCGCCGGCATGCCTTTCGGCAAGGCCGGCACCACCAATCTGCTGCGCATCGCCACCGCTTGAAAAATCAAATATAAACATGGCTCGCGCCGCGATCCCGCGGCCAGCCAAGGAGACAAGATGGGCTTGACCACGCACGTACTCGACACCATGCACGGGTGTCCCGCGCAGGGCATGGAGGTGGCGCTCTACGCCACCGAAGGCGACGACGCCACGCTGATCCGCCGTTTCGCGCTCAACCACGACGGCCGCAGCGACCAGCCGCTGTACACCGCGCAGGACCTGAAGATCGGCACCTACCGGCTGGTCTTCGACGTGGCCGGCTATTTCAGGCAGCGGGGCGTGGCCCTGCCCGAACCCAACTTCCTGAACCGGGTCAGCCTGGACTTCGGCGTGGCGCACACGGACCAGCACTATCACGTGCCGCTGCTGGTCAGCCCCTGGAGCTACTCCACCTATCGCGGCTCATGACGCCGGGTGGCAGGCGCCCCGGATCAGGGTATTCCTGATGCCGTCGGGACGCCTGCGGGGGTAGTTTTGCCGCCACACTTTGCATACAATTTTCGTATCTTGATCGCAGCGGTGCGGGGTCCTGCGGACCTTGTGCGCGATCTGTTTTCTGCTTACAGCGCCCGCGGTGGTAAGCAGTGCGGCAGAGCCCATGGCCGGCTCTGCCCACTGCGGGAGCGTAAATGGAAGGCTATTACCTGGATTGGGTCAATCTGCTGCTGCGCTGGGCCCACATCATCGCCGCGATCGCCTGGATCGGCGCCTCGTTCTACTTCGTCATGCTGGACAACAGCCTGGAAAAGCCCCGCGACCAGGAGTCGCTGGACAAGGGCGTCGGCGGCGAGCAATGGGCGGTGCATGGCGGCGGTTTCTACAACATGCAGAAGTACGCGGTGCAGCCCAAGCGGCTGCCCGAGCATCTGCACTGGTCGTTCTGGGAAAGCTACAGCACCTGGCTGACCGGCTTCGCGCTGTTCACCGTGTCCTACCTGTGGAACGCCAGCACCTACCTGATAGACCGATCGAAGATGGACTGGCAGCCCGGCACCGCCGTGGCCGTCGCGCTGGCCTTCTTCGTGGTCTTCTGGCTGGTCTACGACGGCATCTGCCGGCTGTTCGGCCGTGGCAGGCACGGCGACGTCGTCGTCGGCGCGCTGGTGGCGGTGTTCATCGCGGCGGCCTCGTGGCTGGCCTGTCACTGGTTCGCCGGCCGCGCCGCCTTCCTGCTGGTGGGCGCCATGATGGCCACCACCATGAGCGCCAACGTGTTCTTCTGGATCATTCCCGGCCAGCGCAAGAACGTCGCCGCGATGAAGGCCGGCCTGCCGGTGGACCCCGTGCACGGCCAGCGCGGCAAGCAGCGCAGCGTGCACAACACCTATTTCACTCTGCCGGTGGTGTTCGCCATGATGAGCAACCACTACAGCGTCACCTACACCCATCCGCAGAACTGGCTGGTGCTGCTGCTGATCATGCTGGGCGGCGCGGCCGTGCGCCAGTTCTTCGTGGTGCGCCACCGCTTCAAGCTGGGCAACGCCCGCAATCCGCTGGGCTATGCGCTGCTGGGCGTCGCCGTGCTGGGCCTGACGCTGATGTGGATGCGTCCCGAGCCGCGCCCCGAGATCCGCGCCGACCGTTCCGCACCGGCCCCTTCGGCCGCCGCGACGCTGGCCGCCTCGGTGGTGCCGCCGGCGGCCGCCGCCCCGGCCCCCGGCGCGGATTTCGGGCGGGTGCAGAAGGTGGTGGAACAGCGCTGCCTGCTGTGCCACGGCGCGCAGGTGCAAATGAAGAACGTGCGCCTGGACTCGCCCCAGGAAATCGCCAGCCACGCGCAGGCCATCTACCAGCAGGTGGTGGTGTCGCGCGTGATGCCGATGAGCAATTCCACCGGCATGACCGACGACGAACGCGCGCTGATCGACACCTGGTTCAAGGCGGGCGCGCCCACGCGCTAGGCCCGCCCGCGGGAGCGGCCTGTTGCCGCTCCCGTTCCGCCCCTTCCCCTTCCATCCTTCCTCCCTCGCCTTCATGCCCATCTACGACGCCACGCTGCCCTACCCCCGCGACCTGGCCGGCTACGGCCGCAATCCGCCGCACGCGCGGTGGCCGGGCGGCGCGCGCATCGCCGTGCAGTTCGTGCTGAACTACGAGGAAGGCGGCGAGAACTCGGTGCTGCACGGCGACCCCGGCTCCGAGCAGTTCCTGTCCGAGATGTTCAATCCGGCCAGCTACCCGGACCGCCACCTTTCCATGGAGAGCATCTACGAATATGGCTCGCGCGCCGGCGTCTGGCGCATCCTGCGCGAGTTCGAGAAGCGGCGGCTGCCGCTGACGGTGTTCGGCGTGGGCATGGCCTTGCAGCGCCATCCCGAGCTGGCCACGGCCTGCGTCGAACTGGGCCACGAGATCGCCTGCCACGGCTGGCGCTGGGTGCATTACCAGGACGTGGACGAGGCCACCGAGCGCGAACACATGTTCCTGGGCATGCAGGCCATCGAACAGCTGACCGGCGCGCGCCCGCTGGGCTGGTACACCGGCCGCGACAGCCCCCGCACGCGCCGGCTGGTGGCCGACTATGGCGGCTTCGAGTACGACAGCGACTACTACGGCGACGACCTGCCGTTCTGGATGCAGGTGCGCAGAAGCGACGGCGAGGTCGTGCCGCAGCTGATCGTGCCCTACACGCTGGACTGCAACGACATGCGCTTCGCGCTGCCGCAGGGCTATTCGCACGCCGAGCCCTTCTTCCAGTACCTGAAGGACAGCTTCGACGCGCTCTACGCCGAAGGCGACGAGACCCCCAAGATGCTCAGCATCGGCATGCATTGCCGCCTGCTGGGCCGGCCGGGCCGCATCGTGGCGCTGCAGCGCTTCCTGGACTACATCGCGGCGCGCGATCGCGTCTGGATCTGCCGCCGGCTGGACATCGCCCGCCACTGGCGCGCCATCCATCCCTTCCCCTCCACCCGTTGATGTCGACTCCGACCCACATGGCCTACACCCTGGAACAGCTCAATGCCGCCACGACCGACGAGGCCGTGGCCATGCTCGACGGCCTGTACGAGCATTCGCCCTGGATCGCCCGGCAGGCCCTGGCCTCGCGGCCGTTCCGCTCGCTGCCGCAGCTGCAGGACGCGCTGCGGCGCGTGCTGGACGAGGCCGATGCCGAGGCCGGCCTGGCGCTGATCCGCGCCCACCCGGAGCTGGCCGGCCGCGCCATGCAGGACAACAGCCTGACGGCCGAATCCACCCACGAGCAGGACAAGGCCGGCCTGACCCATTGCTCGCCCGAGGAACTGGCGCGGCTGCGGCAGCTCAACGCCGACTATCTGGCCCGCTTCGGCTTTCCCTTCATCCTGGCCGTGCGCGGTCCGCGCGGCATCGGCCTGACGCGCGGCCAGATCATCGCCACCTTCGAGCGCCGGCTGGACAATCCGCCCGACGTCGAATTCCGCGAGGCGCTGCGCAACATCCACCGCATCGTCGAGATCCGCCTGGCCGACAAGTTCGGCCTGGATCTGACACTGGGCAACGACATCTGGGACTGGCATGAGCGGCTCAGCGTCCACAGCGATCCGGGCTACGCCGAACAGGGCCAGCTCACCGTCACCTACCTGACGGACGCGCACCGCGCCTGCGCCCAGCGCATCAGCCACTGGATGCGCGACTGCGGCTTCGACGAAGTCGAGATCGACGCCGTGGGCAACGTGGTCGGCCGCTACCGCGCCGAGCGGGCCGACGCCGCCACGCTGATGACCGGCAGCCATTACGACACGGTGCGCAACGGCGGCAAGTACGACGGCCGGCTGGGCATCTTCGTGCCCATGGCCTGCGTGCGGGAACTTCACCGCCAGGGCCGGCGCCTGCCCTATCACCTGGAAGTGATCGGCTTCGCCGAGGAGGAAGGCCAGCGCTACGCCGCCACCTTCCTGGGCTCGGGCGCGCTGGTCGGCGACTTCAAGCAGGAATGGCTGGACCAGCGCGACGCCCAGGGCATCACGATGCGCGAAGCCATGCAGCACGCCGGCCTGTGCATCGACGACATCCCCACGCTGCGCCGCGATCCCGCGCGCTACCTGGGTTTCGTCGAAGTGCACATCGAACAAGGCCCGGTGCTGTTCGAGATGGGCCTGCCGCTGGGCGTGGTCACCTCGATCAACGGCAGCGTGCGCTACCGTGGCCGCATCGTCGGCATGGCCAGCCATGCCGGCACCACCCCCATGGACCGCCGGCGCGACGCGGCCGCCGCCACGGCCGAGCTGGCCCTGTATCTGGAACGGCGCGCGGCGCGCGACGGCGACTCGGTCGGCACCATGGGCATGCTGGACGTGCCCAACGGCTCGATCAACGTGGTGCCCGGCGAATGCCGCTTCAGCCTGGACCTGCGCGCGCCCGGCAACGCCCAGCGCGACGCGCTGGCGACCGACGTGCTGGCCGAGCTGGCCGCCATCTGCCAGCGCCGGGGCCTGCGCTGCGAACTGGAAGAGACCCTGCGCGCCGCCGCCGCGCCCAGCGCGCCGGCCTGGCAGGCGCGCTGGGAACGCGCGGTCGAGGCGCTGGGCCTGCCCGTGCATCGCATGCCCAGCGGCGCCGGCCACGACGCCATGAAGCTGCACGAGGCCATGCCGCAAGCCATGCTGTTCGTGCGCGGCCAGAATTTCGGCATCAGCCACAATCCGCTCGAATCCACCACCGCCAACGACATGCAGCTGGCGGCGCAGGCCCTGCGCCACCTGCTCGATGCGCTGGCGCATGAGATGACACGTTGAACCCGGAGACACACAAGATGACAGACTATTCGAAACTCGACGCCTGGGTGGACGCCCACTTCGACGAGGAAGTGCGCTTCCTGCAGGAACTGGTGCGCGTGCCCACCGACACCCCGCCGGGCAATAATGCCCCGCACGCCGAGCGCACCGCCGAGCTGCTGCGGGCCTTCGGCATGCAGGCCGAGGCCCACCCCGTGCCCGAGCAGGAAGTGCACGACTACGGCCTGCAATCGATCACCAACCTGATCGTGCGGCGCGAGTACGGCCCTGGCCGCCGCGTGGCCCTGAACGCCCACGGCGACGTGGTGCCGCCCGGCGAAGGCTGGCGCCACGACCCCTACGGCGCCCAGATCGAGGATGGCAATCTGTACGGCCGCGCCGCCGCCGTCAGCAAGAGCGACTTCGCCAGCTTCACCTTCGCCGTGCGCGCGCTGGAGGCCGTGGCCGCGCCCCGCCATGGCGCGGTCGAGCTGCATTTCACCTACGACGAGGAATTCGGCGGCCTGCTGGGACCGGGCTGGCTGCTGCGACAGGGCCTGACCAAGCCCGACCTGCTGATCGCGGCCGGCTTCAGCTACGCCGTGGTGTCGGCGCACAACGGCTGCCTGCAGATGGAAGTCACCGTGTACGGCGAAATGGCGCACGCGGCCGTGCCCGAGACCGGCGTGGACGCGCTGCAGGGCGCGGTCCGGGTCCTGAACGCGCTGTACGCGCAGAATGCGCGCTATCGCGAGGTCCGCTCGCAGGTGCCGGGCATCACCCACCCCTACCTGAATGTCGGCCGCATCGAAGGCGGCACCAACACCAACGTGGTGCCCGGCAAGGTCAGCTTCAAGCTGGACCGCCGCATGATCCCCGAGGAAAACGCCGCCGAGGTGGAAGCCGACATCCACCGCGTCATCGAAGACGCCGCCGCGACCTTTCCCGGCATCCGCGTCGAGATCAAGCGGCTGCTGCTGGCCAACGCCATGCGTCCGCTGCCCGGCAACAAGCCGCTGGTGGACGCCATCCAGCGGCACGGCCGGGAGATCTTCGGCGAGGACATCCCGGCGCTGGGCACCCCGCTCTACACCGACGTGCGGCTGTACGCCGAGGCCGGCATCCCCGGCGTGATCTACGGCGCCGGCCCGCGCACGGTGCTGGAGTCCCACGCCAAGCGCAACGACGAACGCGTCGCGCTGGAAGACCTGCGCCGCGCCACCAAGGTCATCGCCCGCGCGCTGGCCGACCTGCTGCAGCCGCAGTAGCCCCTGTCCCCAAGCCTTGATCCGCGCCCCGCAGCCCCCCGGCCTCGGGTGCGCGCGGCATCCCGCGATTCACCGTCGAATTCCCATTTCCGAATACACAAACCAAGCCAGCCAGAAGTCAGACTAGGCACATACGTAACGCAGCAGTTGTATCCACCAGGAGACCACGCATGCCGTCCACGCCGTCCGCTTACTCCCAGGGGTGTCCGCCAGACCGGCATCCCGTCGACCAACGCCTTCCCAATATCAAGCTGGCCGCCCTGGGCCTGCAGCACGTGCTCGTGATGTACGCCGGCGCCGTCGCGGTGCCGCTCATCATCGGCCGGGCGCTGCAGCTCAGCGCCGAGGAAGTGGCCATGCTGATCTCCGCCGACCTGTTCTGTTGCGGGCTGATCACGCTGATCCAGACGCTGGGCGCCACGCGCTGGTTCGGCATCCAGCTGCCCGTCATGATGGGCGTCACCTTCGCCTCGGTCGCGCCCATGGCGGCCATGGCCACGGCCGAGCCGGGGCCGGCGGGCGCGCAGCTGCTGTTCGGCTCCATCATCGGCGCGGGCGTGGTGTCCATCCTGATCGCGCCCGCCGTCAGCCGCATGCTGCGCTTCTTTCCGCCGGTGGTCACCGGCACCATCATCGCCGTTATCGGCATCACGCTGATGCGCGTGGGCATCAACTGGATCTTCGGCAACCCCGTCGGCCCGACCGCGCCGGCCATCGTCGACCCGGCCTACGCCAAGTGGCTGGCCGACGTGACCGCGCCCGGCGGCCAGGCGCCCCCCCTGCCGCAGGGCTTCGCCATCCAGCCCTCGGTGCCCAACCCGAAGTACGCCGACCCGGTCGGCCTGGGCATCGCGGCCGTGGTGCTGCTGTCCATCCTGCTCATCGTCAAGTACGCGCGCGGCTTCGTCGCCAATATCTCGGTGCTGCTGGGCATCGTGGTCGGCGCCATCGCCGCCTCGGCCGCCGGCATCATGACCTTCGAGAAAATGGACCAGGCCGCCTGGTTCGACATCGTGCTGCCCTTCCACTTCGGCATGCCGCGCTTCGACATCATGATGATCCTGACCATGTCGCTGATCATGGTGGTGGTGATGATCGAGTCCACCGGCATGTTCCTGGCGCTGGGCTCCATGACGTCGCGCGAAATCACCCAGAAGGACCTGGCCCGGGGCCTGCGCACCGACGGCCTGGGCACGCTGCTGGGCGGCATCTTCAACACCTTTCCGTACACCAGCTTCTCGCAGAACGTGGGGCTGGTGGCGGTGACCGGCGTCAAGAGCCGCTATGTCTGCGCCGCCGGCGGGCTGATCCTGCTGGTGCTGGGCCTGCTGCCCAAGATCGCGGCGCTGGTCGAATCGCTGCCCACCGTGGTGCTGGGCGGCGCCGGCATCGTCATGTTCGGCATGGTCGCCGCCACCGGCATCCGCATCCTGTCGGGCGTGGACTTCAAGACCAACCGCAACAACGCCATGATCGTGGCGGTCTCGATCGGCATCGGCATGGTGCCGCTGATCGCGCCCCACTTCAAGCAATGGATGCCGCATTCCGTGCATCCGCTGGTGGAGTCCGGCATCCTGCTGTCGTCGGTGACGGCGGTGCTGCTGAACCTGTTCCTGAACGGCGCGCAGCATGATGAACGCGCGGTGATCGCGGCGGCGAGCCAGGCGGAGAGTCATTGAGGCGACGGCGGCATCTGCCGCCATCCCTCCCTACGCGTCCCTGGTCACCCGCAAGATCTCCTCCGGCGACGTCCGCCCCTCATCCACCCAGCGCTGCCCGTCTTCCCGCATGCTGCGCATGCCGGCGGCCGTCGCCGCGATCCGCAGTTCGCGCTCGTCGCGGCCCTCGTGGATCAGGCGGCGCGCCTCGTCGTCCACGCTGAACAGCTCGTGGATGCCCGAGCGGCCGCTGTAGCCGGTGTGGTTGCAGGCGGCGCAGCCGACCGGATGGTAGACGCGGCGGCCCTCGTGTTCGGCCGGCTGCTTGCAGGCCGGGCACAGCTGGCGCACCAGGCGCTGGGCCAGCACGCCCAGCAGCGACGAGGCCAGCAGGAAGGGCTCCACGCCCATGTCGGTCAGGCGGGTGACGGCGGACACGGCGTCGTTGGTGTGCAGCGTGGCCAGCACCAGGTGGCCGGTGAGCGAGGCCTGCACCGCGATCTGCGCGGTTTCCAGGTCGCGGATCTCGCCGATCATGATGACGTCGGGGTCTTGCCGCAGGATGGCGCGCAGCGCCAGCGCGAAGCTCATGTCGATCTTGGCGTTGACCTGGGTCTGGCTGATGCCGGGCAGGTCGTACTCGATCGGATCCTCGACGGTGAGGATGTTGCTGGTGGACGCGTCCAGCCGGCTCAGCGCGGCGTACAGCGTGGTGGTCTTGCCGCTGCCGGTGGGGCCGGTGACCAGCACGATGCCGTGCGGCTGGCGGATCAGGCGGTCCAGCCGCTCCAGCACGCCGGCGCTCATGCCCAGGCGTTCGAGCTTGAGCCGGCCGGCTTCCTTGTCCAAAAGGCGCAGCACGGCGCGCTCGCCGTGACCGGTCGGCAAGGTGGACACGCGCACGTCGATCGGCCGTCCGCCCACGCGCAGCGCGATGCGGCCGTCCTGCGGCAGGCGTTTCTCGGCGATGTCCAGGTGGGCCATGATCTTGATGCGCGAGATCAGCGCGGCATGCAGCGCCTTGCGCGGGCTGACCACGTCGCGCAGCGTGCCGTCGACGCGGTAGCGCACCACCGAATGGGTCTCGAAGGGCTCGATGTGGATGTCGCTGGCGCCATCGCGCGCGGCCTGGGCGAACAGCGCGTTGATCATGCGGATGACGGGCGCGTCGTCCTGGGCCTCCAGCAGGTCGGCCACCTCGGGCATGTCCTGCAGCAGCCGGTCCAGGTCGATCTCGTTCTCGGCCACGCCCATGACCGAGGCGGCGTCCTCGGCATGGCTGTAGGCGGCCGTCAGCAGCGTTTCCAGCGCCTCGTCCTCGACCTGCGCCACCTCCACGTCGCCGTGGCAGCGGCGGATCTCGCGCAGCGCCCATTCCGGCGTGCGCGGGCTGACCGTCAGCTGGGCGCGGCCGCCGCGCAGCGACAGCACGGCGCGCTGGGCGCGCGCCCAGGCATAGGGCAAGGGGTGGGCGCTCATGCGGCCGCTCCCGCCGTCGCTTGCAAGGCGGCGTTCATAGGTGCGACACCACTTCGCTCTTGTAGCCCAGCTCGCGCAACAGGCGGGTGGCAGTGGACACCGTGCCCGGATCCTTGGCGACCTGACTGCGCACCACGTAGCCCATGCCGCCGGGACCGGCCTGCACATAGGCCTGCAGGCCGCTGCCACGCACGCGCTGGGCGATGCGCTCGGCGTCGGACTGCGAGTCCACCGAGGCGAATTGCAGCGTGGCGCTGGATTTGTCGGCCTCGCCATACAGCGAGGCGGGGTCGCGCGCCACGCTCACGCCCAGCGGCATGCTGACGCGGAACGGCTGGGCCGGATCGCTGGTCTGGCGCGCGGCCGGATACTGGCGCACGGCGAAGGACTCCACCGTCGCGGGCGGCGGGCGACGCATGGTCTCGGCCAGGTTCTCCGGCCGCATGTCGTAGGCATTGCCCGACACCGACGGCGCCGAGCCCGGCGCCGTCAGCATGGGCGCCTGCTGGTTGGGCAGCAGCCAGTGATCGCCCGGCTGCGCGCCGGCCTGGGCGCGGCGCATGTAGTCGTAGCGATCCATGGTGACGCCGGCGGCGCGGTTGGCGTCGCGCATCACATAGGGGCGCAGGAACACCATCAGGTTGGTCTTGGTGCGCTTGCGGCTGTCGTAGCGGAACAGATTGCCCAGCACCGGAATGGCGCTCAGGCCCGGAACGGCGTTGGAGCTGAGCGTGACGCTGTCTTCCAGCAGGCCGCCCAGCACGATGATCTGGCCATCGTCGACCAGCACGCTGGTGTCGATGGCGCGCTTGTTGGTGACGATGCCGTTGGTGATCGACGAACGGCTTTCGTCGATGCTGCTGACTTCCTGGTAGATGTCCAGCTTGACCGTGCCGCCTTCGGAGATCTGCGGGCGGATGTTCAGCTTCAGGCCCACGTCCTCGCGCTCGATGGTCTGGAACGGGTTGTTGCTGCCGTTGCTGCCGTTGGTGACGTACTGGCCGGTCACGAAGGGCACGGTCTTGCCGACCAGGATGCTGGCGGACTGGTTGTCCAGCGTCAGCAGGTTCGGCGTGGACAGGATGTTGGCCTCGCCGGTGTTCTGCATCGCGCGCGCCAGCACGCCCAGATTTATGACCTTGTTGCCCAGCACGTCGACCGTGCCCTTGACCACGCCCAGCGTCATGCCGCCGCCCAGCGCGTCGATCGAGGTCGGCCCCTTGCCGGACAGGCCGCTGCCGCCCAGGTTGGTGCCGCCGATGAAGCTGGTGCCGCCGCTGTTGATGTTGCCGGCGCCGGTCATCCACTGGATGCCGAACTCGGCCGCCTTGGCCTCGCTGACTTCCACGATCAGGCTTTCCACCAGTACCTGCGCGCGGCGCTGGTCGAGCTGGTCGATCACTTCGCGCAGACTGCGGTACAGCGGCTCGGGCGCGGAGATGATCAGCGAGTTGGTGGCCGGATCGGCCTGGATGGTGGCGCCGCCGGCGGAATACGACACCGCCTGGTTGCCGTTGTCGTCGCGCGCGATGCGATCCTGTTCGCCGGACAGCCCGCCCTTGTTGGACGAGGTCGACGAGGAACCGCCCAGTCCCTGCTGGCCGCCCTGGTTCACGGACGTGCGCTGGGCGCGCGCGCCGCCGCCCTGCGCGCCGGGCATGGTCGCGCCCTGCGGCGCGCCCGCGCCGGTGGCGGCGTTGGCCTGCCCGGTCAGCAGGCCGCCCAGCACTTCGGCGATGCGGGTGGCCTGGGCGTTGCGCATATAGACCACGTGCAGGTTGCCGCCTCGGTTCTGCTGCGCGTCCAGCTTCTGGATCAGCTCGCGCGCCAGCTTGGTGCGCGCGGGACTGCCGGCGCGCACCAGCACGCTGTTGCTGCGCGGATCGGCCACCACCGCGATGCGCTGGGTCGGGTCATTGCCCTGCGTGTCCAGCAGCTGCGAGGCCAGCACGGCGATGTCGGACGCGATGCCGGAACGCACCGGCACCACGTCGGTGTCGATGGAGCTGGGCACGTCGATGCGGGCGATCACCGCCGCGATGCGCTCCAGGTTGTCGGCGTAGTCGGTGACCACCAGCGTGTTGTTGCCGGGATAGGCGTTGACCGGGTTGTTGGGCGGCACCATCGGGCGCAGCACCGGCACCAGGTTGGCGGCGTTCTCGTACTTGAGCGGGAACACGCGGGTCAGCATCTCGCCGCCGCCTCCCGCGCCGCGCGCGAAGCTGGACACCGACACCGGCGCGCCCTTGGCCGCCGGACGCGGATCGCCCACCACCGCGCTGCCCTGCAGCTTGGCGTCGGCTTCGGGCACCACGCGGGTCACGCCGTCCACATCGACAATGGCGAAGCCCTGCAGGCGCAGCGCGCCGGTCAGCATGGACAGGGCCTGGTTGCTGTCCACCGGACGGTCCGAGACCAGCGTGAGCTTGCCCTTGACGCGCGGGTCCACCAGGAAGTTGCGCTGCGTGAAGAGCGACAGCGCGCGCAGCACGGCGGGAATGTCGGTATCCACGAAATTCAGGCTGACACGATTGTCGGCCTGTTGAGCGTAGGCGGGGCTGGCCGCCGGCCCGATCTGGCTGGCGGCCAACAGGACCGCCAGGCTGAGTTGCGCGAATTGACGCATGACGAAGGTGTGCCTGAGACGTGAAATCGTGTGAAAAAACGTGAATTCGCGTCGGAGTATACGGGGTGACACTGCAACACTACGGTCATATTCCAAGGGCAAGGTGGCGGCCTGGAAACCCTTTGAATATGCGGCTCTCCGGGCGATTCTCCGCACCGGGATCTGAACCAGGAACATGCCATCCTTTCGTTACGAAGCGACTGACGCGCTCGGAAAAATCGTGCGCGGCACGGTCGAGGCCGACACCGAGCGCGGCGCCCGCAACCAGCTGCGCGGCCGCGGCCTGCTGCCGCTGTCCACCGCCCCCGCCGCGCGCGCCGAGGGCCTGGGCGGCGCGCTGCGCGCGCGCCTGTCCGACGCCGACCTGGCCTGGCTGACGCGCCAGCTGGCCAGCCTGCTGGCCGCGCGCCTGCCGCTGGACGCGGCCCTCAGCGCCACGCTGGACCAGGCCGAGAAAAAGCACATCGCCACGGTGCTGCTGGGCGTGCGCGACGACGTGCGCGCCGGCCACAAGCTGTCGGCGGCGCTGGCCGCTAGGCCGCGCGACTTTCCCGAGATCTATCGCGCGCTGATCGGCGCCGGCGAGGAATCCGGCGACCTGGCGCAGGTGATGGAAAGGCTGGCCGACTACATCGAGGAACGCAACGCGCTGCGCGGCAAGGTGATGACAGCCTTCATCTATCCCGTCGTGGTGGCCTGCGTGTCGGTGATCATCGTGGTGTTCCTGCTGGGCTATGTGGTGCCGCAGGTGGTGTCGGCCTTCAGCCACGCCAAGCAGCAGCTGCCCATGCTGACCCGCGTGATGCTGGCGCTGTCGGACTATGTGCGCGAATGGGGCCTGGTCACCGGCGCCGCGCTGGTCGCCGCCTTCGCGCTGTGGCGCTACGCGCTGCGCGCGCCGGCGGCGCGCACCGCCTGGCACGCGCGCGTGCTGCGCCTGCCGCTGGTCGGGCGCTTCGTGCTGGGCGTGAACGCGGCGCGCTTCGCATCCACGCTGTCCATCCTGTGCGGCAGCGGCGTGGCGCTGTTGACCTCGCTGGAGGCCGCGCGCCGCACGCTGAGCAACGACGTGCTGCGCCAGGCCGTGGACGAGGCCTCGGCGCGCGTGCGCGAAGGCGCGCCGCTATCGACCGCGCTGGGCGCGCAGAAGGTATTCCCCAGCCTGCTGGTGCACCTGATCGGCAGCGGCGAGAAGACCGGCCAGCTGCCCGAGCTGCTGGGCCGTGGCGCGCGCAACCTGTCGCGCGACCTGGAGCGGCGCGCCATGGCCATGACCGCGCTGCTGGAGCCGGCCCTGATCCTGGTGATGGGCGGTTTCGTGCTGCTGATCGTGCTGGCGGTGATGATGCCGATCCTGGAGATGAACCAGCTGATCCGCTAGACGCCGCCCCATGGCCGGCATGGCGCTCCGCCCGGATGCCCTTCATGTCATCCAGGCAAGCCGGAAAAACAAAGGCCGCGCGACCCGATGGGCGGCGCGGCCTGAGCCGGACGACAGGAACGCGTCAGAGCGCTTCTTCGTCGGCTTCGCCGGTGCGGATGCGGATGGCCTGCTCGACCGGAGTGACGAAGATCTTGCCGTCGCCGATCTTGCCGGTGCGCGCGGCCTTGACCACGGCCTCGATGGCCTGCTCGACACGGTCGTCGGGCAGCACCACCTCGACGCGGATCTTGGGCAGGAAATCGACCACGTACTCGGCGCCGCGGTAAAGCTCGGTATGGCCCTTCTGGCGGCCGAAGCCCTTGACCTCGGTGACGGTCAGGCCGCTGACGCCGACCTCGGCCAGCGCTTCGCGAACTTCGTCGAGCTTGAAGGGTTTGATGATGGCGGTGACTTGTTTCACTTTGCTTGTCCTGGTTTTTCGATCTGCGTGGAAGGCCGGGCGCGGCCGGGGGGCGCTCGCGGCGCCTATTTGCCGATGGCTTCGCGGAATCCGTTGGTGACAGGATAACGCCAATCCCGGCCGAACGCGCGCGGCGTGATGCGCGGTCCGGGCGGCGCCTGGCGGCGCTTGTACTCATTGATGCGGATGAGGCGCACGACCTGCTCCACCGCCTCGGGCGGATAGCCGGCGGCGACGATCTCGCCGGCCGATTCGTTGTGTTCCATGTAGCGTTCCATGATGCCGTCCAGCACATCATAGGGCGGCAGGCTGTCCTGGTCGGTCTGGTCGGGACGCAGCTCGGCCGAGGGCGGCCGGGTGATGATGCGCTCGGGAATGACCTCGCCGTCGCGGTTGCGCC
Organism: Achromobacter sp. 1011791174; assembly: GCF_059760925.1. Classification (NCBI taxonomy): domain Bacteria; kingdom Pseudomonadati; phylum Pseudomonadota; class Betaproteobacteria; order Burkholderiales; family Alcaligenaceae; genus Achromobacter; species Achromobacter sp. 1011791174. Next base: position 17,637 of record NZ_JCBANH010000036.1, on the reverse strand, counting down.
AGACGGCCAGGCGGTAGACCAGGGTCTTGGGCACGTCCTTGATGACGGCGAAGCCGCCGGCCATGTCGCCGTACAGCGTGCAATAGCCGGTGGTCATCTCGGACTTGTTGCCCGTGGTCAGCACCAGGCGGCCGGTCTTGTTGGACAGGGCCATCAGCAGCGTGCCGCGCACCCGCGCCTGGATGTTCTCTTCGGTGGCGTCCACCGGCAGGCCGGCGAACTGCCCGGCCAGCAGGCCCTCGAAGGCGTCCACGGCCGGGCCGATGGCGATGTCGTCATAGCGCACGCCCAGCCGCCGCGCCATGTCGGCGGCGTCGATCTGGGAAATGTCGGCGGTATAGCGCGTGGGCATCATGACGGCGCGCACATTGTCGGCGCCGATGGCGTCCACCGCCACGGCCAGCACCACGGCCGAATCGATGCCGCCGGACAGGCCGATGATGGCGCCGGGGAAACGGTTCTTGCCCAGGTAATCACGCACGCCCAGCACCAGCGCGTTCCAGACCTGCTCTTCCAGGCAGTACGGCACCACGTCGGCCTGCGCCGAGGCCGGCTTGACGCCGCCCTGGGCGTCGACCTCGACGAAATTCACGCCCTCGGCGAAATCGGGCAGGCGCGCCGCCGGCTCGCCGGCGGCGTCCAGCGCGAAGGACGCGCCATCGAACACCAGCTCGTCCTGGCCGCCCACCATGTTGGCGTAGATCAGCGCGTAGCGGTTCTCGCGGGCGCAGCGACGCGCCACTTCCAGCCGCTCTTCCTGCTTGCCGGTGTTGTACGGCGAGGCGTTGGGCACCAGCAGCACCTGGGCGCCGGCCTGGGCGGCGGCGCGCGGGGCTCGGTCGAACCAGATGTCCTCGCAGATGTTGACGCCGAAGCGCACGCCCTTGACGTTGAACACCAGCGCTTCGCCGTGAGCCGAGAAATAGCGCTGCTCGTCGAACACCGAATAGTTGGGCAGCTCGCGCTTGCAGTAGGTGCCCAGCACGCGGCCCTCGCACAGCACCGAAGCGGCGTTGTACAGGCGGCCCTGGCGCGCCTGGACGTGGCCCACCAGCACGTGAAGTCCGGCCAGCCCGGCCAGATCCTGCCGCAGGCGGTCCAGCACATCCTGCTGGGTCTGGACAAACAGCGGGCGCAGCAACAGGTCCTCGGGCGGGTAGCCGGTCAGGACCAGCTCGGGCGTGACCAGCACGTCGGCGCCTTCGGCATGCGCCTTGCGGGCGGCCTCCAGCACCTTGGCGGCATTGCCCGCCAGGTCCCCCACCAGGGCGTTGATCTGCGCAATTCCTACACGGGCGGCGCTCATGGACAGCGTTTCCAAATACGTGACAATCGATCGGAAAATTATCGCATGAGGCGGCCGGGGCTGGCGGCCGGGGCTAGCGTGGCAATTCCTGCCCCTGCGGCCCGACGCCGTCGCGGCCCATTTCCCGCATCGCGCTCTCGCGCAGGCGGCCGCCCATCTCGCCGATGTCGGCGCCGGACGGCTGCTGGTACAGGCGCATGCCCAGCTCGGGCAGGATGGCCAGCAGGTGGTCGAAGATGTCGCCCTGGATGCGCTCGTATTCCACCCAGGCGGTGACGGCGGTGAAGCAATAGACCTCGACCGGGATGCCGTCGGATTGCGGCTCCATCATGCGGACCATCATGGCCATGTCCTGCCGCACTTCCGGATTCTGCTTCAGGTAGGCCAGCGCATACACGCGGAAGGTGCCGATATTGGTCAGGCGGCGGCGGTTGGCCGGCACGGCGGCCTGCTCGCCCATGTGCTGGTTGGCCTGGGCGATGTCGCTGGTCTTGGCCTGCAGGTAGTCGCGCAGCAGCCGGAAACGCATCAGGCGCCCGGCTTCCTCGTCGGTCAGGAAACGCACGCTGGCGGCATCGATGCGCAGCGTGCGCTTGATGCGGCGCCCGCCCGACTCGAACATGTGGCGGTAATTGCGGTAGCTCTCGGAGAACAGCTTGTAGGTCGGCACCGTGGTGACGGTGTTGTCCCAGTTCTGCACCTTGACCGTGTGCAGGGCGATGTCCTTGACGAAGCCGTCGGCGTTGGACTGCGGCATCTCGATCCAGTCGCCGATGCGCAGCATGTCGTTGCTGGTGAGCTGGGTGCTGGCCACCAGCGACAGCAGCGTGTCCTTGAACACCAGCAGCAGCACGGCCGACAGCGCGCCCAGGCCGGAGATCATCCACAGCGGCGAACGGTCGATCAGGATCGAAAGCACCAAAACGGTGCATATGGCCATCAGCACCAATTTGCCGATCTGGATATAGCCCTTGATCGAACGCGTCTGCGCCCGCGTGGTGGCCGAATAGGTGTCCTGCCAGGCGCTCAGCACGCCGGACAGGGCCACGAACACGCAGATCCAGGCCCCGGCGTGCGCCAGCCGGCCGACGATCTCGGCGGCGCGGTCCACGTGCGGCACCAAGTCGATGCCCATCGACACCACGGCAAAGGGCACGGCGTACCACAGGTTCTGGTAGGCGCGGCGGCGCTGCAGCGCCTTGTCCCAGTCGTCATGGCCGGTCAGCACCAGCAGGCGGTGGGCCAGCAGCAGCACCACCCGCGCCACCACCCACTGCACGAACAGGGCGGTCAGCACCAGCACGCCGATGCCGATCAGGGTCTGCGCCCAGACTTCCTTCGGCAGCTGGGCGTCGATTTGGGTCACCAGGTCTTCCCAGTCCATGGGCATAGGGTTTCCACTCACTCAAACGGATCGAATCAAAGCCGAATTATCCGACACCCGCTCCCGTGCCGGGGTTCCTCGGACCGACACGGCCCGCCGGCGCCGCCCTGGCCCCCGCCGGAGACAGCGCCGCGCGCCGGCGTCCGGCCCGCGGACGCCCCCGGCAGGCCCTATAATCCCGCCCATCATGGCAAACACCCCCTCCCCCGACCAAAACCAGTTCGCCAACAAGGCGCAAGCCTGGTCCGCCCGGTTCTCGGAACCGGTTTCCGAACTCGTCAAACGCTACACCGCGTCCGTGGATTTCGATAAGCGCCTGGCGCGCCACGACATCCAGGGTTCGCTGGCCCACGCCGACATGCTGGCCGCCCAGGGCATCATCAGCGCCCAGGACCTGTCCGACATCCAGCGCGGCATGGCCCAGATCCGCGCCGAGATCGAGGCCGGCAGCTTCCAGTGGCTGCTTGACCTGGAAGACGTGCACCTGAACATCGAGAAGCGCCTGGTGGAGCTGGTGGGTGATGCGGGCAAGCGCCTGCACACCGGCCGTTCGCGCAACGATCAGGTCGCCACCGACATCCGCCTGTGGCTGCGCGAGGAAATCGACACCCTGATCGAGCTGCTGCGCCAGCTGCGCCGCGCCCTGGCCACGGTGGCGCTGGACAACGCCGGCACCATCATGCCCGGCTTCACCCACCTGCAGGTGGCCCAGCCCGTCACCTTCGGCCACCACCTGCTGGCCTACGCCGAGATGTTCGGCCGCGACGCCGAGCGCCTGGCCGACTGCCGCAAGCGCGTCAACCGCCTGCCGCTGGGCGCGGCCGCGCTGGCCGGCACGTCCTACCCCATCGACCGCGAGCGCGTGGCGCGCACGCTGGGCTTTGATGGCGTCTGCCGCAACTCGCTGGACGCCGTGTCCGACCGCGACTTCGCCATCGAATTCTGCGCCGCCGGCGCGCTGGTCATGACGCACGTCTCGCGCCTGTCCGAAGAACTGGTGCTGTGGATGAGCCCGCGCGTGGGCTTCATCGACCTGGCCGACCGCTTCTGCACCGGCAGCTCGATCATGCCGCAGAAGAAGAACCCCGACGTGCCCGAGCTGGCGCGCGGCAAGGCCGGCCGCGTCAACGGCAACCTGGTCGCCCTGCTGACCCTGATGAAGGGCCAGCCCCTGGCCTACAACAAGGACAACCAGGAAGACAAGGAAGGCCTGTTCGACACGGTGGACACGCTGCGCGACACGCTGACCATCTTCGCGGACATGGCCGGCGGCATCAAGGTCAAGGCCGACAACATGCGCGCCGCCGCGCTGCAGGGCTTCGCCACCGCCACCGACCTGGCCGACTACCTGGTCAAGCGCGGCCTGCCCTTCCGCGACGCCCATGAAGTGGTGGCCCACGCCGTGCGCGACTGCGAACAGCGCGGCTGCGACCTGGCCGACCTGACGCTGGCCGAGCTGCAGGCCTACAACGCCGGCATCGGCGAGGACGTGCATCAGGTGCTGACGCTGGAAGGCTCGGTCGCGGCCCGCAAGCACGTGGGCGGCACCGCCCCCGAGCGCGTCGCCGAGGAAGCCCGCCGCGTGCTGGCGGAGACGGCTGGCGAATAACACCCGCCGCGCATCCGCAGCGCCACGACATCGGCCCTGGACAATTCCAGGGCCGATTTCTTTTGTGCCCAAGCCCGCCGCCCCGCACGCCGTGGACCCCTTCGGGGATCAGGGGCATTGAGCGGCCCGCCCCCGCAGGCTCCTATACTCAAGCGTTTTTTTGCGCCGACGCTCCCGCCGCCACCTGGCTGCGGAACGTTCGCCGCAAGCCGGCTACCCCCGAAAGCGCGATCACGCCGTTTTCCCAGCCTTTGGCGTCGCGCCCGACAGGATCCCACTCCTTCCTCGACCCCGACGCCACATGCCGACCGCCGCCTCAGCCAGCGCACCCGCCCCCGCCGACGAAGAAGGCTTCGACATTCCCCGCCGGTATTTCGCGGCGGCGGCCATCCTGATCGGCGTGCTGATGTCGGCGCTGGACAGCTCCATCGTCAATATCGCGCTGCCCACCATCTCGGCCGATCTCGGCGTCAGCGCCGCCTCGGTCATCTGGGTGGCGAACGGCTACCAGGTGGCCAGCGCGGCGGCCATGCTGACCTGTGCCTCGCTCGGCTCCCGAATCGGCGAACGGCGCTTCTACACCGCCGGACTGGCGCTGTTCACGATCGCCTCGCTGGGCTGTGCGCTGGCGCCCAGCTTTCTTGTCCTGGTGGCGATGCGCATCCTCCAGGGCCTGAGCTACGCGGTGCTGATCAGCGTGGGCTACGGCATGTACCGGGTGATCTTCCCGGCGCGATCGCTGGGCACCATCTTCGGCGTGAACGCGCTGGTATTCGCGGTAGGCACGGCGCTGGGGCCGGCGCTGGGCGGACTGCTCGTGTCGTATGCCTCATGGCCCTGGCTGTTCTACATCAACCTCCCGCTCGGCATCGCGGCCATCGCCTTCTCGCTCATGGCGCTGGGCAAGGACACGCAGCGCGAACGCGGCTTCGACGTGCTCGGCGCCGCGACCTCGGCGGCGGCCTTCGGCCTGTTCGCGCTCGCCGTCGACCAGATCGGCCGCTGGAGCAACCGCAGCGTGCTGCTGCTCGCCGGCGCAGCGGCGGCGCTGGCGGTTGTGTTCGTCCGTAGCCAGACCCGCGCCCGCAGTCCGCTGCTGCCGCTGGACATCTTCACATCGCGCCGCTACAGCTTCGCGGTGCTGACCTCGGTCACCATGTTCGTCTCGCAAGGCATCGCGCTGGTGGCGCTGCCCTTCGTGCTGCAGGCCGCACACGGCTACAGTGTGCTGGAATCCGCGCTGGTGTTCACGCCCTGGCCCATCGCGGTGGCGCTGTGCGCGCCCATCGCCGGCCGGCTGGTGTACCGGCTGAACGCGACCCAGGTCTCCAGCGCCGGCGTCTTCATGTTCTGCCTGGGCCTGGGCTCGCTCATGCTGCTGCCGGAACACGCGACGATCACGGACCTGGTGTGGCGCATCGCGCTGTGCGGCATGGGCTACGGCTTCTTCCTGCCGCCGAACAACAAGGAAATGTTCGCCAACGCGGCGCGGAACCGCACCGGCACGGCCTCTGGCGTGCTGTCGACGGCCCGGACCACGGGCCAGTCCATCGGCGCGGCCCTGGTCGCCGTCGTGATCGCGCTGACGGGCGGCATCGGCGACGGCGCGGGCGCGTCGTTTGCCACATATGTGTTCGCCCTGGCCTGTGCGATCGCGGCGCTGTCGCTGGTCGCCAGCCTGGCGCGGGTGTATCGGCGGCGGGATGGGGCGCAATAGGCATCCCTCACTCGACCCTCACCCCCTCCCCCAACATTTCCAGCGTCGCGTCCACCTTCGGCAGCAGTTGCCGGCTGGTCTGCCAGACCAGTCGCAGCGGCAGGCCCGGCGCTTCCCAGCCGGGCAGCACCTGGACCAGGCGGCCGTCGCGCAGGGCGTCGCCGGCCAGCCAGGTCGCCAGCTGGGCGATGCCGCAGCCGGCGATCACGGCGTCGAGCTGGGCCTCGGCATCGCCCAGCGTGATCGCGCCTTCGATCGGCATGCTGCCCATGGCGGCGGCCAGGCCGGCGGGCGGCATTTCGCCCAGCGGCACGCGCCAGGCGGCCGCGCCATCGGCTCGTGCGTACGCCACGGCATCATGGCGCGAAAGTTCGTCCACGTCCTTCGGCGCGCCACGGCGGTCCAGGTAGTCCGGCGCGGCGCAGAACACCAGCCGTTCCACGCCCAGCTGGCGATGGCTCAGGCCCGGCATGCGCCGGTCGGGGCCGCCGATCCGCACGGCCAGGTCGATGCCCTCTTCCGCCAGGTCCACGAAACGGTCGGTGAACGTGACGCGCGGCTGCAGCCGTGGATGGCGGCGCGCGAATTGCAGCAGCAGGGGCAGGACCTTGCGCTTGCCGAAGGTGGCGGGCAGGTCCACGCGCAGGCAGCCCGCCGGCTCCTGCCGCTGCGCGGCCAGCGCCGCCTCGGCTTCCTGCAGCTCGTCCAGCACCCGCACGCAGGTCCGATGAAAGGCCGCGCCCGCATCCGTCAGCGCCAGCCGCCGGGTGCTGCGCTCGAACAGCCGCGCGCCCACCCGATCCTCCAGCCGCGCCACGCTCTTGCCGACGGCCGACGCGCTCAGGCTGAGGCGGTCGGCGGCGGCGGTGAAGCTGCCGGCGTCGGCGACGCAGACGAAAACCTCGATGCCTTTCAGGCGTTCAGACGGGATCATTCCAGGCGCTCCAAGGGGTCGTGCTTACCCCGATACAGGAATTAAATTCCTAAATCTAAGGAATATATACCTTGGATAGGATTTTCATTCTTCAATATCGTTCAGGGCTGGATACACGCAACCCATCTGCCCCATGCCACACCCGATTTCCCCCGCCACGCCGGCCACGGCTTCCGGCCCGGCCATCATCATCCTGGCCCTCGCCGCCTTCGTCATCGTCTCCACCGAATTCCTGATCGTCGGCCTGATCCCGGCGCTGGCGCGCGATTTCGGCGTGTCGGTCCCGCAGGCCGGGCAACTGGTCGCGCTGTTCGCCTTCACGGTCATGCTGGCCGGCCCGCCGCTCACGGCCGCGCTGGCGCACGTGGAACGCAAGCGCCTGTTCGTCGCCATCCTGCTGGTCTTCGCCGGCGCCAATGCGCTGGCCGCGCTGGCGCCGAACCTGTGGGTGCTGGCGCTGGCGCGCTTCATTCCTGCGCTGGCGTTGCCGGTGTTCTGGGGCACGGCCAGCGAGGCCGCCGCGCGCATGGCCGGGCCGCTGCGCGCGGGCCAGGCCGTGTCGCGCGTCTACCTGGGCATCTCCGCCGCCCTGCTGTTCGGCATCCCGATCGGCACGCTGGCGGCGGCCGCCATCGGCTGGCGCGCCAGCTTCTGGGGGCTGGCGGCGCTGTCGTTGCTGCTGGCCGCGCTGATGGCGCGCCACATGCCGGCGCTGAGCCAGTCCGCCAGGACGCCCCTGCGCGACCAGGCCCGCATCCTGAAAGATCCTCTGCTGCTGGCCCATATCGGCCTGTCGGTGGCGGTGTTCACCGCCATGTTCACCGCCTACACCTACCTGGCCGACATCCTGGAGCGGCTGGCCGGCGTGGCGCCAGCGCAGGTCGGCTGGTGGCTGATGGGCTTCGGCGCGGTCGGCCTGATCGGCAACGCGTTGGGCGGCAAGGCAGTGGACCGGCATCCGCTGCGCGCCACGCTGGCCTTCACGCTGCTGCTGGGCCTGGGCACGCTGGCCAGCATGCCGCTGGCCGCAAGCCTGGGCGGCCTGCTGCCGGCGCTGGCGGCCTGGAGCATCGCCAACACCGCGCTCTATCCCATCTGCCAGGTGCGCGTGATGCAGGCCGCGCCGCAGGCCCAGGCGCTGGCCGGCACGCTCAACGTGTCCGCTGCGAACGCCGGCATCGCGCTGGGCGCGGCGCTGGGCGGGCTGGCGATTCCGCGCTGGGGCCTGGACAGCGTGGGCTACGCGGCGGCGGCCGTGGCACTGCTGGCGGCGCTGATGATCGCGCCCATCGCGCGGTTGCGGCCGGCGCGTCCTGCCTGAATGGACCGCCGCGACCAGCCCGCCGCCGTCCGGGCCTGCCCGGCGGCGTCCGCGCGCGGCGTCGCCGAGTCCTTTATGATCCCGCCATTCCAGCATTCTCAATGGCATCCATGGATTCCTTCCGCGCCTTGTCCCGCCGCATCGGCCCGAGCCTGCGCCTTGCCCCCCTGGTCGCGCTGTGCGCGCTGTCGCTGGCCGCCAGCCACGACGCATCCGCACAGACGGCACGCAAGCCCTCGCCCTACGAAATGCGCCTGGAAGGACCGCCCATCGAGTCCGGCCCGGACGACCCCAAGGCGCCGGCCTACCTGGACCGCGTCGGCAGCCGCGAGGACTTCATGCGCCTGGCGCGCGTCTACAACCCCGGCACGCCGCTGGAGATGCCACACCTGATCTTCGTGATCGACCGGCGCCAGGCCAACCGCATCTACTACATCAACACGCCGCGCTACGTGCTGCACGAGCAGTTCGCCCGCCGCGAGGGCCTGGCGCCCAAGCTGGACAAGGCCACGCTGATCTCGCAGTACAAGGATCCCAAGCGCCGCTTCCTGTTCGGCACGCTGAGCTGGCAGCGCGACCTGCCCGGCTATACCTACGAATTCTGGGAGGGCGACCGGCTCACGCCCGAGCTGCTCAAGCAGACCGATGACGTGGTGCGCGCCTCGTTCTATGAAGCGCCGCGCTTCAAGGCCAACTCCACGCTGCACGAACAGACCGCCGAACGCGCCGGCCTGGCCTTCGTGACCCAGGAGGCCCTGCTGCGCGAGCAGCCCTTCCTGCCGCTGAACACCGGCCGCGCCCAGGGCCGGCTGCGCATCATCAAGTCGGTGGAGCAGACCGGCGACCTGTCGCCCCAGGACATCCTGGTGCTGGACGAGGTGCCGGTCTGGCTGCCGCCGGTGGCAGGGCTGGTGACGCAGCGCCCGTCCACGCTGCTGTCGCACGTCAACCTGCTGGCCAAGGGCTGGGGCATCCCCAACGCCTATGTGCGCGATGCGCAGGCGGCGCTGCGCCAATACGACGGCCAGTGGGTGGAGCTGAATGTGAACGCGCAGGACTACCGGGTGCAGCCAATGGCCCGCCCCGACGTCGTCCCCCACGTCACGCCGCCCAAGCAGGCCGCGCGCAAGCTGCCCAAGCCGGACCTGTCGGTGACCGCGCTGAAACCGCTGTCCGCCCTGAAAGCCCGCGACAGCCGCTACTGTGGTGTCAAGGCCGCCAATCTGGGCGCGCTCAAGTCCGCCCTGCCGCCCGCCGCCCGCGTGCCGGACGGCTTCTGCGTGCCCTTCTCGCAATACGAGGCCTTCATGCGACGCCTGCAGGTGGCGCAGAAGATCGCGGCGCTGGAACAGCGCCACGATTTCCAGACCGACGCCAACGCGCGACGCGAAGCCTTGGCGGCGCTGCGGGCCGAGATCGCCGGCGCCGAGCCGGACGCGGCGCTGGCGCAATCCTGGCTGGCGCAGTGGAACAGCCAGCTCAAGGGTCAGGGCGTGTTCGTGCGCAGCTCGTCGAATTCGGAAGACCTGCCCGGCTTCAGCGGCGCGGGCCTGTACACCACGGTGCCCAACGTGACCCAGGCCGAGGCGCTGGCGCGCGCGGTGCAGACCGTATGGGCCTCGGTTTACAACTTCGAGGCCTATGAGGCGCGCCGCGCGGCCGGGCTGGGCCAGGACGCCGTGGCGATGGCGGTGCTGGTGCAGCTGGCGGCGCCATCGGACAGCTCGGGCGTGATGATCACGCGCGATCCCTTCGACGCCGGCCGGCGGCACGTGACCTACATCTCGGCCAAGCGCGGCCTGGGCATCAAGGTGGTGGAAGGCAAGCGCCAGGCCGAGCAGGTGATGTATTCGAGCTGGTCCAAGGCGGTGCAGGTGCTGAGCCGCTCGGCCGAGGACACGCAGCTGGTGCCCGACGCCGCCGGCGGCGTGCGCGAGGTGCCGCTGCAAGGCTCGCGCCAGGTACTGACGGATGCCTTGATCGCGCGGCTCGCTACCGTGGGCCGCCAGGTCAAGCAGGCGCTGGGCGGCGCGGACCAGGACATCGAATGGGCCGTGGTCGGCGACGAACTCATCATCCTGCAGTCGCGCCCCTACGTGGACGGCTCGGCCCGCAAATGAATATGGCCCGGGACGGCCTGACGCCGTCCCGGGCCATATGGGCAGTGCAATGCGCTAGATGTGCAGCGCGTGGCCCAGCGCCTTGAGCGCCGCTTCCTGCACCGCCTCGCCCAGCGTGGGATGGGCGTGGATGGTGCCGGCGACGTCTTCCAGCGTGGCGCCCATCTCCAGCGACTGCGAGAACGCAGCCGCCAGTTCCGATACGCCGCGCCCGACCGCCTGCCAGCCCAGCACCAGGTGATTGTCGCGCCGCGCGACCACCCGCACGAAGCCGTCGGTGGACTCCAGCGTCATGGCGCGGCCGTTGGCGGCGAAGGGGAAAGACGCCACCAGGCAATCCAGCCCCGCCGCCTCGGCCTCGGCCGGCGACAGGCCCGCCGTCACCACTTCCGGATCGGTGAAGCAGACCGCCGGAATCGCGGCCGGCTGGAAGTGGCGGCGCTTGCCCGCCACCAGCTCGGCCACCATCTCGCCCTGCGCCATGGCGCGGTGCGCCAGCATGGGTTCGCCAGCCAGGTCGCCGATGGCCCAGACGTCGCGCATCGAGGTGCGGCACTGGTCGTCGATCAGCAGCGCATTGCCCTTGCGGTCCAGTTGCAGGCCTTCCAGCCCCCAGCCTTGCGTGCGCGGGCGGCGTCCCACCGCGATCAGCACGCGGTCGGCGGCCAGCTGCGTCTCGGCGCCGGCGGCATCCTGCAGCCGCACGGCATTGCCTTCGGCGTTCAGACCCAGCACCTTGCGACCCAGGTGCAGCTCGATGCCCATGCGCGCCAGCGCCGCCGCCACCGGCTTGGTCAGCTCGGCGTCGTAGGTGGGCAGGATGCGGTCCTGCGCTTCCACCACGGCCACCTCCGCGCCCAGCTTGCGGTACACGGTGCCCAGCTCCAGGCCGATATAGCCGCCGCCGACCACCACCAGCTTCTTCGGGATGCTGTCGGGCGACAGCGCCTCGGTGGACGAGACCACGATGCCGCCGAACGGCACCGAGGGCAGCGGCGTGGGCTCGGAGCCGGCGGCCAGCAGCAGGTTCCCGCACTGGATGCGCAGGCGGCCACCGTCGGCGGTCGCCACCTCGACGGTCTTGCCGTCCAGCAGCGTGGCCCAGCCGCGCACCACTTCGACGCCGTTCTTCTTCAGCAGCGCGCCCACGCCGCTGGTGAGCCTGGAGACGATGCCGTCCTTCCAGACGACGGTGCGCGCGATGTCGATGGACGGCGCCTGCACCGAGATGCCCAGCGCCGACTCGCCGGCGTAGTGGCGCGCCTTGTCGAATTCCTCGGCCGCGTGAATCAGCGCCTTGGACGGGATGCAGCCGATGTTCAGGCAGGTGCCGCCCAGCCGGTCGCCTTCGACCAGGATGGTGGGCACGCCCAGCTGACCGGCGCGGATGGCGGCCACGTAACCGCCCGGGCCGCCGCCGATCACCAGCAGGCCCGTTGTTTTTGTGATCTGGCTCATGCTTACTCCACGAAAAGCAGCGCGGGTTGTTCAAGCAGCGCGCGCACCGCCTGGATGAAGCGCGCCGCGTCCATGCCGTCGACCACGCGGTGATCGAACGAGGACGACAGGTTCATCAGCTTGCGCGCCACCACGGCGCCGTTGCGGATGGCCGGCCGCTCGACGATGCGGTTCACGCCCACGATGCCCACCTCGGGATGGTTGATCACCGGCGTGGTGACGATGCCGCCCAGCGGCCCCAGGCTGGTGATGGTGATGGTCGAGCCGGACAGCTCGTCGCGGCTGGCAGCGCCGGTGCGCACGGCCTCGGCCAGGCGGATGATCTCGGCCGCCATGGACCAGAGATCGCGCGCCTCCGCGTGGCGCATCACCGGCACCATCAGTCCGCCGTCGCTTTGCGTGGCGATGCCGATGTGGACCGCGCCGTAGCGCGTGACCACGCCGGCCTCGTCGTCGTAGCGCGCATTGATCTGCGGGAAATCGCGCAGCGCCACCACCATGGCGCGGGCCAGCAGCGGCAGCAGCGTGAGCTTGCCGCGCGTGGCGCCCCACTTCTGGTTGAGGCTGGCGCGCAGCTCTTCCAGCTCGGTCACGTCGATTTCCTCGACGTAGCTGAAGTGCGGAATGCGGCGCTTGGACTCGGCCATTTTCTGCGCGATCTTCCTGCGCAGCCCGATCACCGGCACGTTTTCCTCGTCGTTGCGCTCGGCATAGGCCACGCCGCCACGGGCCTGGCCCGCCGCGCCCTGTCCTTGCAGATAGGCGTCCAGATCCTCGTGCAGGATGCGGCCGGCCGGGCCGCTGCCGTGCACATAGCGCAGCTCGATGCCCAGGTCCCAGGCGCGCTTGCGCACGGCGGGCGAGGCCAGCGGCTTCTCGCCAGGCTGGCGCGCGACAGCGGCGGGCGCTTGCCGCGCGGGCTTGGACGGCGCCGGCGCGGCGGCCTTGGCGGGCGCAGCCGCCACAGCCGCGGCAGGCTTGGGCGCATCGACGGGCGCTTGCGGCGCGGCGGCAGGCGCGGCTGCGGCAGCGGCCGGCGCCTTGGCCGGCGGCGCGTCCGCGCCCGGCTTGAGGTTGCCCTCGCCTTCGACTTCCAGGCGGATCAGTTCACCGCCCACGGCCATGACCTGGCCCACTTCGCCGCCCAGCGCGACCACGCGGCCGACCACCGGCGCGGGAATCTCGACCGTGGCCTTGTCCGTCATGACGTCGGCCAGCGGCTGGTCCTCGGCGACCATGTCGCCGACCTTCACATGCCAGGCGACCAGTTCGACTTCCGCGATGCCTTCGCCGATGTCGGGCATCTTGATGACATGAATACCCATTCTCTCAACCCTCCATCGCGCGCTTGAACGCTTCGCCAACCCGGCGCGGGCCGGGGAAGTACGCCCATTCCTGCGCGTGCGGATACGGCGTATCCCAGCCGGTCACGCGCTCCACGGGCGCCTCCAGGTGATGGAAGCAGTGTTCCTGCACCAGCGCGATCAGCTCGGCGCCGAAGCCGCAGGTGCGCGTGGCTTCATGCACCACCACGCAGCGGCCGGTCTTCTTGACCGAGTTGACGATGGTGTCCAGATCCAGCGGCCACAGGCTGCGCAGGTCGATGACCTCGGCGTCGATGCCGGTTTCCTCGGCCGCGGTCAGCGACACGTGCACCGTGGTGCCGTAGGTCAGCACGGTCAGCGCGTTGCCGGGCCGCACGATGGCGGCCGAATCCAGCGGCACGGTGTAGTAGCCGGTGGGCACCACGCTGCCCGGCCGTCCGGTCCAGGGCGTGACGGGCCGGTCGTGATGGCCGTCGAAGGGGCCGTTGTACAGGCGCTTGGGTTCCAGGAAGATCACCGGATCATCGTTCTCGATGGCGGCGATCAGCAGGCCCTTGGCGTCGTAGGGGTTGGACGGCATGACCGTGCGCAGGCCGCAGACCTGCGTGAACATGGCCTCGGGGCTCTGGCTGTGGGTCTGACCGCCGTAGATGCCGCCGCCGCAGGGCATGCGGATCGTCATCGGCGCGATGAACTCGTTGACCGAGCGGTAGCGCAGGCGCGCCGCCTCGGACACGATCTGGTCGGAAGCCGGATAGAAATAGTCGGCGAACTGGATCTCGCACACCGGCCGCAGGCCGTAGGCGCCCATGCCCACCGCCACGCCGACGATGCCGCCCTCGGAGATCGGCGTGTCGAACACGCGCGAGCTGCCGTACTTGGTCTGCAGGCCTTCGGTGCAGCGGAACACGCCGCCGAAATAGCCCACGTCCTGGCCGAACACCACCACGTTGTTGTCGCGCTCCAGCATCACATCCATGGCCGAGCGCAAAGCCTGGATCATGGTCATCGACGCGGACGCCGGACCGATATTGTTGTCGCTTGCCATGATCAGACTCCGAGCTGCTGGCGCTGCCGGCGCAGGTGCTCCGGCATGTCCTTGTACACGTCTTCGAAAATGCTGGCGGCGCTGGGGACGTGGCCGTCCACCAGGGTGCCGTAGCTTTCCGCTTCCTTTTGCGCGGCCAGGATCTCGGCGTCGAGTTCGGCGCGCACGGCTTCGTGCTCGGCTTCGGACCAGATGCCGCGCAGGATCAGGTGCTTCTTGAAGCGTTCGATCGGATCGCCCAGCGGGAAGTGGTTCCAGTCGTCGCCCGGACGGTACTTGGAAGGATCATCGGAGGTGGAGTGCGGGCCGGCGCGGTAGGTCACCCATTCGATCAGGGTCGGTCCCAGGTTGCGGCGGGCGCGCTCGGCGGCCCAGCGCGAGGCCGCGTACACGGCCAGGAAATCGTTGCCGTCCACGCGCAGCGAGGCGATGCCGCAGCCCACGCCACGACCGGCGAAGGTGGCGCCCTCGCCCCCGGCGATGGCCTGGAACGTGGAGATGGCCCACTGGTTGTTGACCACGTTCAGGATCACCGGCGCGCGGTACACGTGGGCAAAGGTCAGCGCGGTGTGGAAGTCGGCCTCGGCGGTGGCGCCGTCGCCGATCCAGCCGGAGGCGATGCGCGTGTCGCCCTTGATGGCCGAGGCCATGCCCCAGCCCACCGCCTGGATGAACTGCGTGGCCAGGTTGCCCGAGATGCTGAAGAAGCCATTCGCGCGGTCGGAGTACATGACCGGCAGCTGGCGGCCCTTGAGCGGGTCGCGCTCGTTGGACATGAGCTGGCACATCATGGTGACCAGCGAGACCTCGCGCGCCAGCAGGATGCTCTGCTGCCGGTAGGTCGGGAAACACATGTCGCCCTGTTCCAGCGCCAGCGCGTGGGCCGACCCGATGGCCTCCTCGCCCAGGCTCTGCATGTAGAAGGAGATCTTCTTCTTGCGCTGCGCGGTCAGCATGCGACCGTCGAAGATGCGCGTCTTCAGCATGGTCCGCATGCCGGCGCGCAGCAACTCGTCGCTGATGTCCGGCGCCCACGGGCCAACGGCCTGGCCGTCCTCGTCGATCACGCGGATCAGGCTGTAGGCCAGATTGCCGGTGTCGATCGCGGCGACATCAATGGGGGGTTTGGGAACCTCGCCGGCGGGCGAGACGCGCAGATAGGAAAAGTCTGTCTTGCAACCCGGACGCCCTGTGGGCTCGGGGACGTGCAACTTCAACGGCCCGTACTGGCTCATAAATTGTCTCCACGCTTGATCGTGTCATGCGCATTCTTCTTCACAAGACAAGGCCCGAGTGGGTAGTCGCGGGCCTTGCCATCGCTGGCCATCGCGCGCGATTGGAGCGCGTGGCCGCCGGCCAGAGTAACACGGGCCAGGGGCCGGCGACGAGCCTTGAGCGCGGACGCGGTCCGGCGCCTTGTCTTGCCTGCGCGGGCCTTGGCGCGCCTTGCCCGCGCGCCGCCAGGCCGCGCCGGCATTGGCTATGCGCCGCGCGCATGCCTGCCGTTGCGAATCCGGCGGACATGAAAAAACCCGGCCTGAGCCGGGTCTTGTCGTATCGCGCCGCGTGGCGTCCGCGCTGACGCGCGGCGTCCGATCAGACGGGACCGTTCCACTCCGTGACGAATTCACGGAAGTCCGGACGCGTCGCCTGCGGCACCGCGCAGGCCGGCGTGCCCACCGCCAGATAGCCCAGGAAACGGTAGTCCAGCGAGTCCAGGCCCAGCGCGTTCTGCACGTCCTCGACATAGGTGCCCATGCCGGTGCTCCAGAACGCGCCATAACCCAGCATATGGACGGCGTTCAGCAGGTTCATGGCGGCGGCGCCGGTGGCCAGCAGCTGTTCCTGTTCTGGGATCTTGGTGTTGTCGTGCGCGATCTTCTGCGCCACGGCGATGAACAGCGGCACGGCGGCCATCCATTCGCGCACGGACTTTTCCTTTTCGGGCGTCATGCGCGGATCGCCGCTGCGCTTGACCGCGCCGATGGCCACGTCGGCCAGCTTGCCGATGGCCTCGCCACGGATCAGCACGAAGCGCCAGGGACGCAGCGCGCCGTGGTCGGGCGCCGACATCGCCGCCTGCAGGATCTGTTCCAGTTCGTCCTGCTTGGGCGCCGGGGCGCGCAGGAATTTGACGGAGCGGCGGGAAGTCAGGGCGTGCAAGGGGGAGGCGGTCTGGGTAGTCGTCATGGCGTCTGCGAAATCTGGAATTCCCTTGGCGCCGGCCTGGGACGGGACGACGCCAAATGGGAAAGAATCATATTCTCATATGTTACGCGATCCCCGCATCCAAGGGCGCTATCCCCCGGCGGGCATCAAGGGAATCCGCGCGGCCGCCCAAGGACAGTCCGGGAAATCCTGGCATTGTGCCGGGCGCGCGGCGGGAATGGACCGTCAGCCCAGGTGCGTGTGCCGCTCCTGCCGCTCCTCGACCTGCATCTCGCTCAAGCCATGCAGAATGCCGCAGTCCTCGGCGTCGGGCCGCGCCGACAGGCAGCGCTGGCGCAGTTCCGTCAGCTGGGTCTTGAGCTGGGTCAGCTCGGCGATGCGCTCGTCCACGTGCGAGATGTGCTCGTCGAACAGCTCGTTGATCGGGCCGCAGCCGCCATTCTGATGATTGTCCGCCAGGGACAGGATGGCGCGGATCTCTTCCTGCGTCATGTCCAGCGCCCGGCAATTGCGGATCAGTCGCAGGCGCTCCAGTTGCAGCGGCCCGTAGCTGCGGTAATTGTTCAGCCCGCGCTCGGGCGCCGGCAGCAGGCCTTCCTTCTCGTAGTACCTGATGGTCTCGACCGTGGTGCCGGTCGCCGTGGCCAGTTCACCAATACGCATTTCCGCCTCCTGGATCGCATCCGATTGATGTAAGGGGGTTGACCCTATAGTAACTCCAAGGTGTCGAATAGGGTCACTGAGCATATTTCGAGGCGTGACGCGATGTCTTTAGCACCGATCAAACAAGAGCCACATCCCCGGTCCGGCCACGACCATGACCATGACCATGACCATGACCATGACCATAGCCATGATCACGCGCATGGCCACGATCACGCACATGGCGACCACAGCCATGACCATGACCACGACCACGACCATCAACATGTTCACGCCCAGGACAGCTGCTGCGCCCACGGCGCCGCCGTCCCGCTGACCGCTGCGACAGCCGCCGCCTCGACGCTGCAGGCCGGTCCCGGCCAGTTGCTGGCGCGCCTGCGCATCGGCCAGATGGACTGCCCGACGGAAGAAACCCTGATCCGCAAGAAGCTCGGCGGCCTGGACGGCGTGCATGCGCTGGACTTCAACCTGATGCAGCGCGTGCTGACGGTGGTGCACGCCGACGGCGCGCTGGACCGCATCACGGCCGCCATCAAGTCGCTGGGCATGACGCCCGAGCCGCTGGCCGAGAACGCGCCGCGCC